>NZ_NFUX01000048.1:0-58533 GCF_002264385.1 Paenibacillus sp. VTT E-133280 | reverse complement strand
GGGGACGCTTCCGGCCGGCGCGCTCCGCGCAAGCCGGCCCAAAGGGCAAGATCGGCCGCGCCTAGCAGGCCGATCGCAAGCACGGCGCTGACCGGCGGTGCACCGGTCAGCCACAGCGCTGTGGGCAGCAGCACGGTTAGTGCTGCCCCAGCCCACAGCAGGCGCCGGTAGAGCGCGGCCATGCGCTGTGCGCCAGGGCCGTCACTTCCGGCGCCGGGGCCGCGCTGCGGCCCTGCGCTGAGCTGCGCTTCGCGCCAGCGCTCGGCAGCCTGCTGCAGCTCGTCCCACAGCTGCAGCAATTCTCTAGCGCTGCGCGGAGCCAGCTGCGCAAAGGATTCGGCGCCGGTGGCGTGTTCACGCGCCAGCGCCCGTTCCGCTGCCTGCAGCGAAGCTGAGGCAGCGGCCAAGCGGGATCGAAGCGTCTGCCGCGCTGCGCCCTCCGCTTCCATGCGGCGATCATAACTCGCGAACGCCGCCGCAAACCTCCGTCCAGCTTCACGATCAGCCGCTGCACACGAAAATGCAGTCAGCTCTGCCGCGCTCCAGCTGACATCAATGCCTCGCAGAATTCGCTGCAAATGCTCTTTCAGCGCGGTCAATTCACCTTCTAGCCGCTGTCTTTCCGCTCGCAGGTTCTCATAGCTGCTCCGACGGCGATCCAGCCGCTCCAGCGTAGATCCCTGCGCAATCAACACCGAATCCGGCGGATTCTGCGCGAGCTCAACAGTAAGCTCACTTTGCAGACGTTCATCACGAGTTACAGCGCCCTGAGCATTTCGAATTTCCCCTTCAAGTGCCTGATAGCGAATCGCTCCATCTTCTGGAAAGGTTGTGATCACTGGCAGGTCCTGCAGTTCGAGCTGCGCATCGCTCCATTTTAACCACAATTCACGAACATCCTGTGCTTTACGAAGCATCACGAGCTTGTCTCCTGTGCGCTTACGCTGCTGTTCCAGTTGATCAAGCTCAGACTCCGTAACTTTTAAGGCAGCTATATTACCGTTATAGCGCGGAAGATAAGAGCGGCTCTCCGCCATCTGGCGCTCTAGTTTCTCAATAGCCTGAACGATTTTAGCAGCTTCCTGCAGCTTGCCCCGAGGTTTATACAGCTTCTCAGCTTCCTGTACCAATCGACGTTCCGCCCGCATGATCGTTCCTCCACCGCCCATACCTGCGTGAAAGAGAAAGCTGCCCATCTCTTCTGATTGAAGCGCAGCAAGCTCCTGCAGTTCATCGAGAGAAACCGCGAACAATTGATGGAACATGCTCCGAGAGATACCACCAAGCAGAAGGCGCTCCATTTCAGCTTGCCCTAGCTCTTGCGTGGTTCCATTCGGATGGTTAACCGTGATGTTCAGCTTCTCATTTCTTCCTGAGCCCTCACCACCAGCTGTATGGCGACGAATGGTCCACAGGGCACCATTACTATCACGTGCCTTTAGTATTCCCCCATGTAATCCGCCTTGCATAGGTTCATACCTCTCCGTAGGGTTACCACGACTTGGAATTCCAAACAGCATGGAGCGAATAAACTGTAACGTCGTGCTTTTTCCTGCTTCATTCCGTCCATAGAGTATGGTAACTCCTTCCGATAGTTCAATCTCTCGGTTATGCAATCGTCCGAAGCCATGGATCTGCAAATGTTCAATTCTCATCATCTGGAGCACCCTCCATTCCACCGAGCATTGTGATTCCCTGTTCCACTGCACTACGAAGCCAACTTAACTTCTCCTCTTGACTTGTCACCGAGAGCAGCAGTCGCAGCTCCTGATTCTCCATGAGCGGCTTAAGCGCACTGTTTATTAATTCTTCAAGCGCTTCTGCTGAATGTTCCGTACGCTCTGTAATTCGCAGCATTTCTCCAAGAAAGCTATCCTCCTCTAATAACCTTTCCCGGTCAATAGCTAACCCGGACTCTACAGCAAATCCTTCCACCCAGACAAGTCCCTTATAATCCTTACGTTCCGCCCGAATCGTCTCACGGCGCTGGAGTTCAGACAGCAGATCCTCTGCCGCTCCTTTTTCTGCTAATACTTTATGTACGTCCCCGCGTCCGATCAGACGAAGTCTGACCACTGACATCAGCTCCGGGAGTTCCTCTCTGATATCGTCAATCACCTGCTCTACCCTTTGTATCCATTCTGCTTCATTACTCAATCCCTCAATGGACAGATCCCGTACCTGCCAGCGAACATAATCAAGCTCATGAAACTCTAACAGTGTACTTCCAGCTTCATCAACATCCACAACATAACAACCTTTTGCTCCGGTTTCCTTGATGCTGCGCCCTTGTATATTGCCTGGATACACAATCGCTGGTTTCTCATGCAATACACTTCGTTTATGGATATGTCCAAGTGCCCAATAATCAAACCCCCGTTCGATAAGGTCCCTACGACTGCATGGAGAATACGTCTCGTGCAGCAAATCACCGTCTACATTCCCATGCAGCATAGCAATATGAAACAGAAGGCTGCCAGGCTTTCGAGAAAAGGTCACTGCAGTGTTGTCCGTCACTTTCGCTGTCGGATAGGAGATTCCACTAACAATAGCCACTTCTTGTCCATCTTTTCGTCGGTAAGCCGTAGCGAGATCTGGCTTCTCTCCTCCAAACACGGTAACATGCTTTGGCATTTCTGTAGTCAGACGCAATCCGTCAAGTGGATCATGGTTGCCATGGATCAGAAACACGTGTATTCCTTGCTGACCCAGTTCCTTGAGTGCTTCCTGAAATCGTAGCTGACCCTGTAAGGAAGCGTCAGAAACATCGTACACATCTCCACTGATGACAATAAAATCAACGTTCTCTTGGATGGCAACGCGGACAAGCCGCCCGAGGGCGGCGAAGGTTGACTCACGTAAATAAGAACGAATGGCTGGCGAAATATGCGCCAGCCCAGCAAAACGGCTATCCAGATGTAAGTCAGCAGCATGTAGAAATCGAAATGGAATCATAGCTGCTCACCCTTTCGTTCCTGAGGGATACTGTAAGTATGTTTTTTTAAGTTCATTCGCGACACGAGTCAGCGAATACAAGCTTTTCGCTTTATCCCAAGCTGAACGAGAAAGCTCGTAACGATAAGCCGGATCGGAGATCACCTTCTCTAAAGCGTCAGCAAGAGCAATCTCATCATCCGGACTGACCAGCAGACCATTCACACCATCTTCAATCTGCTCTGGTATCCCGCCGACATTCGTCCCCACTAAAGCCAGGCAGCTAAGCGCCGCTTCTGCAAACACCGATCCGAAGGCTTCGGCCCGAGAAGGCAGCACGAAAATATCAAAGAATGGCATAAATTCTTCTGGATGAAGGGTGTATCCATAAAAAATCGTTTCATTATAAATCCCTAATTGTTTAGCCATATTTTCCAAATCCGTACGGGAAGGCCCATCACCAATAATATGCAGGACATACTCATGGCCGCGATCTTTAAGCTCAGCACAGGCCTTAAGTAAAGTATCAATGCCTTTGGCTGGAACTAGGCGCGTCACAGTTACTAGCTGCGGTACAGCATTGTCATGCGGAACTGGCTTAAACCTTTTTTCATCAAAACCATTCGGTATTACTCCTATATTAGAAGGATCTAGAATATAAGGTGCCACATACTCTGCAAAAGCTTGTGACACGGTCATTAAGCGATCACTAACATGCTCAAGTTCACGATAAAGCGAAACAAGAAACTGATGCTCAAGCCCACCCTCAGAAATAGCTCCATTAAGAATCAGCTCTCGCTCATAACTCGAGTGTAAGGTTTGAATTAACGGAGTATCTGGAAATATTTTTTTCATCGCTAAACCAGCAATTGGATGATGGGAATGGATTAGATCATAGGCCTTGCTCATTCGCAGTTTAGTCCACCATAGATAATCACGATAGGTCTGAATATATTTCTGAACGATCTGACTTTCCCCAAACTGGGTCCAATCAAAGGTCTCGAATATGACTTCTTCATGTCCCTTGTTGCGAATCCGCTTAGGTAACCAAAACAAATCCATTTCCCAGCGGCTTGAACGGAACCTCTCCTGAAGATAAGGGATCATGGATGATACACCACCGGGTTGCTCCGGCGGGAAGAAGAGCGCTTGCAGCAAATTCATATGGTACATCCCCTTTACAATTGCCTTACGTACAGTAAGACTTGGCAATTATGATATAGTTGTGTATATGTAGAATTTCAGGTACGATTACGTTCCCCATACCTTGATTTTATCGGTATAAACATGAAACAGCAACTAAGAAAAAGGAGAATGAACTATGAAGGAAGAACAGCTGCCTGCCTCTTACACCGCATATATACAAGAAATGCTGGGGGAAGAGGCAAATGCTTTTCTAGAAAGTTATTCAGCACCACGAACGCAGGGACTTCGTTTTAATCCACTGAAAAGTATCTCTGATGCAGGTCAAGTCGCAGTAGAGCGCACAGTCTCACAATTTGATTTAAAACCTATCCCATGGTGCCCTGATGGTTATTATTATGAAGAACCCGCTCGCCCAGGTCGACACCCTTACCATGCTGCTGGACTATATTATATTCAGGAGCCTTCCGCAATGTCCGCAGCTGAAATGCTGGCACCTAAACCAGGTGAAACCGTTCTCGACCTTGCAGCAGCCCCTGGGGGTAAAACTACGCATATCGCTGGTTTAATGCAAGGACAAGGCCTCTTAATCTCTAATGAAATTCATCCAGAGCGCGCAAAAATCCTTGCAGAGAACGTAGAACGTTTAGGCATAATGAATACCCTCGTAACCTGTGCAACGCCAGAACAGCTGTCTTCGCGCTTCCCGCAAGTTTTTGATCGAATTATGTTAGACGCACCTTGCTCAGGAGAAGGCATGTTCCGAAAAGACCCAAAAGCCGTTCAAGAGTGGTCTCCTGATCATGTGGTTATGTGTGCAGCGAGACAATGGGACATTCTGCAAGACGCCTACCTGATGCTTAAGCCTGGGGGGACTCTAGCCTACTCTACTTGTACCTTTAACCGCCAAGAGAATGAAGAGACCATTTCCCGAATGACGGATCGATACCCCGATATGGAACTTCTTGCCCACAAGCGCCTTTGGCCACATTTAGAAAAAGGCGAAGGCCACTTTGTTGCACTCCTACGTAAACAAAGTGTCATCGAAAACGACGTTAATGATGATGCCAAACGCAGCACCAATAAACGTCGAGGCAAAAGCAACCTAAAAATTAATTCTTCCGTTCGCGATGCGTATCAGTTATTCCAAGACTGGGCAGCGGTAGAACTGCCTGGTTTCTCATATCAAGGCGTCCCTCTGCTGTTCGGAGAATCCCTTTATTTGCTGCCTGAATCCTTTAAAGGCAACCTCCATACGGGGCTGCTGGATGGTTTGCGTATTCCACGAGCCGGGCTACATATTGCCCATTTGAAGAAAAATCGGATTGAGCCTGCTCACGCCTTTGCAATGGCGATTCAACACACACAAGTAACTCGTAGTTTTGATCTCAGTAGTGGGGGGCTGGAAATTCATGCTTGGCTCCGGGGCGAAAGCTTACCTGTGCCCGTGGAATTACATGGTTGGACACTTGTAACTTTAGATGGTTTGCCAATTAGTTGGGGCAAAGCGAGTGCAGGCCAACTTAAGAATCATCTTCCTAAAGGACTCCGCATCTTAAAAGCCCATATTGACGAGCAATAGGCCATTGACCAGTTCATCTAGTCCACTTTGGCATATGATGTCATTATCTCAGAAAGCTGCGACACCCGCTGCAGCAATGAGAATAAGTCATACGTTAAGGAGGAATATATCATGGGTGAATTTGGAGGAGGCTTCACTTCGACTGGTGCGATCTTGGTACTTTTTATCTTGCTTGTAATCATCTCCCGTTCGTTGTTCGTTTAATACCAACCCGACTAAATAGACGGTGAAATTAAAGCGGCTGTGTCGTCCTTTTTAGGGCGGTGCGGCCGCTTTATTTCTTTCCGATATAGCATCTCCATTTATTGTTCTCGTGAATATTCACCGTTTGAAAGCCGGATTGCCGAAATAACTGATCGATCTCATCATTTTTTGTATATTTTTTCATGTGATAATTGATTTTATAGATTTCGGAAATCATAACAAACGTTCCGCCTGCCTTCAGCACCCTAAACACTTCACTTATATCATGTTCAAGATCGGGCCAGAAATAATGCGTTTGAATAGCCGTAATCGTCCCGAAAAATCCATCGTTGAATGGTAACGCTGATACGTCTCCCCGACTAATCTTTACCCTACCCGCAGCTACAGCCTTATTGTTTTTTTGAATGGATGTCTCCACAGCTTGTTGTGAATAATCTATTCCGTAGATTTCCTGATGTTTATTTTGGTTTGAAAGCATATGTATAGTTTGACCGCCACCACAGCCTATGTCCAGAATAGGTGCGTTGTTTATAATCTGAATTTTTTTAAGCCCCCACGCTGTTATGCTAGTATGCGCCTGGTTCATGATCTTGATCATGATATTCCCCACAAACCCTCTCGGGTTCTTAGCTTGATCGATCAGCGTATTCAATAATCCCATATCTGTACCTCCCTATCAATTGCCCATACCAGCAGCCTGATCACTTGATATATGTTCCGTAAGATTTTCAGCTGTAACTAACCACTTATCTACTTGATACTCTATTTTATGAATACTAGTATATGAAGTCGGGAAATGGGCATTCTTATTCGTCCATGTTAGCCCTTTTAAAATATGGTATATAACATTGATTACGCCACCATGAGTGACCACAATTACATTTTCATTTGGATCAGTACTCTCCAGTTCAATACATAAATTTGAGAGACTTGAACTTATTCGCGTAAAAAACTCCTGAGGACTTTCTCCTCCTGGAAATCTTTCATCCATTCTTAAAGCCGAGAAATAAAGACCCGGGTATCGTTCATTTGCGATTTCATGGGGCATTCCAGCGATTACACCATTGTTTGTTTCTCTCCAATTTGAACTGCTTTCAACAGGCAAGCTAAGCTCTCGGGCGATCTCATTTGCTGTATCTAATGCACGTTGCAAATCACTACAAAGAATACGGGTAATGTTAAAGCTAGATTGATTTCCCTTAAGATAAGAACCAAGACGTTCGGCTTGCCTATAACCCTCTACTACAAGTCCGCGTTGACTCCACCCCCCACGAAAGCCCTCATCATCTATTCCATGCCTCATAAAATATATAGCCATTGAATGTATACCTCCAGATCAAAGATTGTTATACATTTCCATAACACACTTTATTAATCCTCCATTTTTGCTAAACATTTCTATCCTCCCAGCTAAAAAAGCCACCGTCTCATCGGTAGCCCTTTAAGCTGAGTATTTATTCCTACTGCCAATTCGTATAGACTATCCATTATACTTCGAGATCGCTTGTTTTTGAAGTTGATCCCAATGGGGCGTCGCAATGTTTGCTTTTTGCTTCAAAATATCGAACGAATCAAACATCGCAACAATTTCGCTGAAAGAACCATCTACTAATTTCATAAACGGTAATTTATGAATGATTTTTAGGCCATAGTATACAGCCTGTTTATGTTTTCGAATAACGTTAACTTGACCTGCAGGCGTGATCGTATACCCTAATGCCTCCATGATCTGAAATCCCTCATCCATGACTGAAATAGCTTGTTTTAATAACTTTTTGTCCTTGGATACTTTTTTCAAATCCCCGTCATGAAGATAACTAAGAGAGTTTAATGCCACGATCGGCACGATATGGCTTTTAAGCCAAGCATCCATATCCTCATGATAAGTTAGCTTATACTTAACATTGTTAAACGCATTTTCCAGTAAAGGCTTTATTGGAATCTCACCGTCTAGACTGCCAAGTACCATTTGCCCTCCTGCGTGTATTTTGATAACGCGACCGCTAGCTTCACGAATTCCTGCACTAAGCTGAAATCCGAAGACTATATTTTTCCTCACATTGCTCATTTCCTGTAAATCTTGTTGCATCCCATGGGCATCGCCATTATTCCCCACAAGAATTATATTCAGACTCTGATTATTAGCTAAAGTAGGTAAGACGGCTGGAAAATCATTGTATTTCATAACAACAAAAATTAGATCATAGCGATCATCCGTTTGAAGCTCAGAGATGACTTTTACAGCATCAACAGTGTTTTTATATTGAAAATAATGACGAAGTACAAGTCCGTCTTTCGTCAATTGTTCCGCACGCTTCCCTCTGGCAAGCACCGTAACATCGTTTCCCCCACGCACTAGGACATGCGCAAGATAGCTGCCTAAAACTCCCGCTCCAAAAACTAATACTCTCATAATAGTAACCCCTCTATCCCTTTTTAGACATTTGTTGATTTACAATCAACTGTTCGATAAAATCAGATTAGCACATCTCCAGTATGTATCAATCGCTAGATTTATCGGTTTTGTTGGTTTTTCAACAGATCACAACATATTGTTTAATAAAAAGGGAGTATTACCATGGATAGAAGAATTAAAAAAAACCAAACAGCCATCATGAATGCATTCATTCAACTGATGGCTGAAAAAGATTTTGAAAAAATAACAATTAACGAAATCGCAGAGCGCGCTGATGTAAACCGCGGAACGATTTATTCCCATTATGCGGATAAATACGATCTGATGGATAAATGCCTGGCGGCTCAGCTCCAACAACTAATCGAAAGCTGCTCCGCAGTGGAGGATGAAACCGAACCTAATCCCTCTAAGTCATCATTACTCCGCACGCTGGAACAATTGGAGGAGAATGCTCTCTTTTATAAGACTTTATTAAGAAACAAAACACTGCTCTCCTTTAGAAACCAATTACAAGATATGATAAATAATCAGATCAAATTACAATTCTTAGAAAACAATTTAAACCTAGATGAGTTAAGTAAGGATATATCCGTGCAATTTTTGAGTTCGGCGACTGTCGGCGTAATTGAATGGTGGTTTACTCATAACAATCCTTGTTCTGCAAAAGAGATCACCGAAAAGTTATGGTCCATGCTTGATCTTAATCTGCAGATGATCCGTACTCAGTCTTGAGACTGTCATTGTCTATCTCATAAATAGAGCTAATAATCTTTTCAATCGGGATTTCCTTAATGGATATATCAAGAATCTCTACCTTTTCGCTAAGAATATGAAGAAACTCACCCATTTTACACTGCTCGGTATCGATTTCTAATTCCACTTCGTAATCCGATATTCTATCCGATATCAGAGTCCCAGGCAGGTCAATATCTCCAATCGTTGTAGCTGCAGAAAGCCTGACCACTTTTTTAGCGCCCAGATGAAGTCGAAGTTCGGAGAACTTATCGTCATAAACTTTTTTACCTTGATGAATAATTAGTACTCTTTGCACCAAACGCTCAACGTCTTCCAAATCATGTGTCGTTAGAATAAATGTGGTGCCTTCCTGATTCATTTGCTTAATGAATTCTCTGATTCTTTGTTTAGCTATAACATCCAGCCCGATCGTCGGCTCATCCAAAAAAACCACTGGCGGAGAATGAAGCATGGCCATAATAAACTCACATTTCATTCGTTCCCCCAGAGAGAGGGTTCGCGTAGGTTTAGTGATAATATCGCCAATTTCGAACATACTTACAAACCGGTCTAGTCTTGTACGAAAATCATTCATGGGAATATCATATATTTCCTTGTTCATATAAAAGCTATCCAAAGGAGGAATGTCCCAAATTAACTGCGATTTCTGTCCGAACAATACCCCGATTTGTTTTACATATTGATTTTTCTGCTTATGAGGGTTGTACCCAAGAACATTTATTTCTCCCGATGTGGGATAGAGAACGCCTGTCAGCATTTTAATCGTCGTTGATTTCCCCGCACCGTTTGGACCTAGAATGCCAATGATCTCTCCTTTTCCAACACTGAACGAAAGATCCTCTACAGAGGTAATTATCGATTTTTCACGGTGAAACAGACTTTTAAATACGCTTTTTGCATCTTGTCCACGGTGATAGGTTTCATATTGCTTAGTTAAGTTTTTGACGGTAATAATGTCCAATGTAATTCTCCTTCATACAAATTCATCCTCCGGCACTTTTGTAACTTCGAAGCATGTACGTATAGAGCCAAATTCCGAAGGCAGCAAATAACACACAAGGGATAATCGCTATAAAAAAATAGGCATCCCATCGTCCAATCAGAGTAGATGCTGGAAAGTAAGCAATCATGGAAACCGGAAATAGAAAAGAACTTACGGCTACGACTGCTTTAGGGAAAATCGTCCCTGGATACCGCCCAAAAGACTTAATACTTTCAAACATCTCCGGCAAGCGGGAATTCGCCACCCATTTGAAGGAAATCGCTGCAACGATAAGCGCCACGCCGAACATGACCAGCAGCCCAACTCCAAACAACAACAGGAATAATAACCAAGAGCTGAAAGTCACCCCTTCGATTCCACTAAGAGCGTACGCGAACATAATTACCCCACCACCCAAAAGCCCGATACTTTCGAATTCAAAAGATCTAGCCAACAGTAAAAATAAGCTCGAGGTCGGTTTAATTAATACCACTTCCAGCGTACCCTCGACTACATGGGACATCGTATTCCACATAATTCCGTTAAAAAAAATCCCGGCACAAGCCGTAGACAGAATAAACACAGATTGAATTAATAGTGCCTCTTTAAAGGTCCATCCTTCAAATGAAGCATTCGAATTATAGATGAACACCGTTACTAAGGGAAACAACACATTCCCTATGAGCATGATCAAACTATTAAGAATAAAATTAACACGATAGGTGATCGCAGAAGCAATATTCGCCTTCATACAAGTTTTGTAGATTAGATACATACGTTTCATGCGCCCACCCCCGTAAAATGCTTAAGCGATACCGCATACAGCACCCGGCAGACTATTCCGGCAATAATAACAGCTATGAACTGTAACAACAAAACTTGAGGAATAGGTAAGGTTATATCAGCTAAAGTATAGCTACCTGTATAGACCATTGCAGGCAGAAAGGTCGTATATTGAAACGGTAAGAAAAAGGAAGCCATCTGTAAGGATTTTGGGAAAAAGACTAATGGAATCAGTGATCCTGAGAATATCCCCTCACAAAGACTGAAAAAGTTACGAATACTGGAGGATTGCACCATCCAAAAGGCGACCATTCCAATACTATAATGAATGAAAAAATTCATCATGAACGCCATCGCTATAGAAAGAATTGCGTATAGTAAATTTGCGGGTATAACATCAATATGAAAAATAAAGAAGAAGATCATAAAGCAGGGTATAAATTCAAATAGAAGCCCAAGTACCCTATGCCCTGCCTTCTGAGACAATGCATAGAACATATGATTCATTGGTCTTAAAGAGAACGTAATGAACTTCCCGGTGCGAATGAGCATTTGTAAGTTCCAATCGGCAAAATCCATGGTCAAGTAGTTGATCAACATCGTGGCGCAAAAATAAGAGAGCATCTGAGAGAGCGACATCCCATTAATAGAGGATTCTCCGCTATAAACAGCGCTCCATATATAATACTGCACTAGAAAATATACCGGGCCTACAAAAATAGAAACCATCGAATGCGTTCTGTACGCACTCCATTCCTTATAAGTAACAAAAGCAACCGCTCTCATAACGTGAAAGCGGTGCTTTATCTTCTCAAACATAAGTCACATCCTGCCTATCTTTGATATCTCACAACATATAATCTTTTTCTTATTCGAGTCCGGACCAGATCACATTGTTTGAGCCGAAAATCCCTCTACCGTCCCATATATTTTTATGAAAAGGGATATACCAAACGGCAATCAGCTTTTCTACCGGATCAACGACCAAAGAACAAGACCCCCATCCTTCGTGAAAAAAAGTGCCTTCAGAATAAGATGTACTTTCATTATATCGAAGGTCTGGCCCAAGACCGTAGGGTCTATCTGCTCCTCCATCTCCCCATGCGTAATTTGGAAGCTTCTCAGAGTTAAACCGCTTGGTCATTTTCTGAACAGCCATACGACTTAAGATATGACCCCCTTCGTATTCCCCTTGGTTAAGCAGCATGATTCCGAACTTTTGTAGATCATTAACGGTTGAATACAGTCCCCCACCAGTCCCGGGAGTCTTGATTTCCTCATCAGACTTTCTTTCTTCATCGGTTAGATCGCCTGCTTGAAGTTTCTGAAGATATTCCTTAGCCTCTTCCGAACGAATGGCGATCCTACCAGCTTTCTCAGGCGGTATATCAAAGAAAGTATCTGTCATGCCTAACGGTTTTACAATGTTGTCCATTATGTAATCTTCTGCAAACACACCTGTTATTTTCTCGATAATTGCACCAAGAACCACGTATCCGAACGAGGAATACATCCATTGCGTGCCTACCGGAAAACGAATACCATAAGAAAGTCCGGCTTTTATCCAGTTTTCTTTTCCGAGCTCTGATTCATAAATATACCACCATGCACTTTTATAGTAGGTATCACTTATAGTGCCATGATCAGGTGCGATGCCGGAGGTATGCGTCAGTAAATGAGCAATTGTAATCGGCTTAAAAGGATCGGCATCAAACTCAGGAAGAATAGAACTAACTGGCTGCCCCATGAAAATCTTACCGTCATCTGCTAGCTGCCAGATCGCTGTTGCCGTAAAGAGCTTAGTAATTGAAGCGATCCGAAAGATTGTATCCGTTTTCATTCCTTGGGTGCTATCTTCTTCGTAACTGAAGCGTCCCCCCGCTCCATTAACAAATATTTTTCCATAACGACTAAGAGAATAAATATAACCATCAGCCACTTTCTGATCACAGAGATCCTCATAAAAATGATTAAGTGCCTCTAAACGATCCTCCCTGTAATTCGCCTCATTCAGCTTGCTTAGCTCTGTGGATGATAACATGATTCGCACTCCCCCTATCATTCTACGAATTGCAATATCAATTCTCAAAAATGTAAATATGCACCTTACCAATAATACCCTTACACTACTATTCTTACAACAAAAGCCACCAAACTGGAAGGTCAACTTTATATTTAAATATTCTATACGGCCTCGCTTCCAGTTGGCTGCTGCCATGAATCGAGCTGAAAACGCTGTTCTACCTTAGTATTAACGAATAATTTCCATGTTACGCTTTTGGGTTGAACAGTCTCTCCATCAGCTAAGCCTTATGATCCATAAGACATCTTATGGTGCCTGGGGATAGTAATGGCGTATGTTACGCCTACCTGCTTAATTCAATTTTTTCTTTTTTCCCGTCCCATTCAATGCTTACATCTTTAGTACTTTCTTGATCGTGAATTGAACTAATTTGATCATCCGTGATTATTATTGAGCGGTTTAACAAACCATCTTCTTCTAAAATGAGCTCGTTCTTACCGACGGTTACAGTGTATTTACCAACATCTTTCCAATCATCTTTCTGATAGTTAAAGGTATATTTTCCACTCCTGCTATTTCCTGTAACACTAACTCTATAGTCACCTTTCCAACTTTCACTTTCCCCTTTTAGAATATATCCGTCATTATTACATCCCAACAGAAATATAAGGAGAATTAACGGGAGTACATGTATTAAAGAACTTCGAATAACATTTCACCCCTTTAATGATCATAGCTTTACTATGGGTTCCAATAGCTTAATCCTAGACGGATGTGCATTCATAAAATTACTGAACCTGATCAGCTAAGTCTATTAAAACAGAATCATTCAATTTGTAATCACCTAACGGATCAAGATACCCGTTGATATAATAAACAAAGCGGGCCAAGAAACCATCTTTACTTTCCCACCAAATGGATTGACTATTCTCATCCTCTTCGTAATAGGCTTGCTTACCATTTTTTAGTGTAAAAGGTGACTTACCTACCTCTGATACATTCTCTGGATCATCAATAACCTTACTAAGAATTAACTTTATTTCCTGTGTAGTCTGCTTATTTTTATAATGAAATACATATTGTTGGAGTGCATATGGATCATCCATTTCTACTTCCGTACGAACTTCATTCACTTCAAATGGAAATCTAAACGGTTCAGCGAAATCATAATTCATTGATAAATTTCTATCTGGATTACCACCGCTACATCCACTTATTAGAATAATCAAAATTAATAACACATAATAAGAAGTACGCCTCATCCTTTCCCTCCTTCGTATTCATATCAGTAAAAGCTAACAACTTATCGGAGTCCGTATCCCATCATGTTACTAATTACATATCAACTAAATATTGGAATTAATATCTATCAATTATATCAAATATGATTAGAGATTGAAGGAGAAAATGAAATTTGCAAATCAAAGAGTAGTGGAACAACCGACTTTTTCAATAACAAAAAAGCATAAAACGGATTTAAGCCCGCTTTATGCTTTGCATCTAAACTTATTCTTCAAATTCAAAAGAACTTAGGATAAACAGTATTTAACCAGTGCATCACGCACACCATGCTCGTTGTTCGAACCCGTAACAGCATTCGCTGCCGCTTTTACCTCTATAGGAGAATTATCCATCGCCACGCCCATCCCCGCATAAGTAAGCATAGAAATATCATTAAAATAATTACCGATAGAGAGGACTTCTTCTTGCGGAATTCCCAGCTTCACAGCGAGATTTCTTAATGCGTTGCCCTTAGAAGATTCGGGATGCATCAAATCAACGAAAAATTCACCACTCCGCAAAATATTGTACTCAGGAGCCCAAGTACGCCATTCACGTTCAGCTTCGTCAAGGATTTCTGGCTGTGTAAATACAGTAAACTTAACAACCGGTTCACGGAAATCTTCCCAGGCTGGTAGCGTCGCTGGCACAATGCGGAAGTGCTCATACATATAATTAGCTTCTTTAGTCAGATTCTCTACATTATCAACATACATATCAAAAGCAGTATTCACATCATAATGAATATTGTGCTTACGGCAATAGTCAATATAGGGGTCAAGACCACGTGCATCCATACCATATTGATGCAGCACTTCTCGATCTTCCACTCGTACCGTCGCTGCTCCATTGTGACCAAGCACGTAACCGGTCAGCCCCATTTCCTCCATGAAAGGAATCGAGTTCTGTGGACTGCGTCCCGTACATAATACAATTTGACCGCCAAGACGTGTAACCTCAGCAATAGCTTCCTTATTCTCAGAGCTTAAGTGGTGATCATCATTTAATAGCGTACCGTCCACATCTAGTGCAATCAGTTTGTATCTCATACTCCACCATCCTTGTCTTTCTTTTTCTATATTATCCTTGAGATGATTCTGTACCTAAGAGTGCCAGTTCCTCTAACGTCAGTTCCCGACAAGCTCCCAGCGGCAGACTTTCATCCAGCTTCAATTCTCCCATAGATACACGTTTCAGAAAAGCGACTTTTTTGCCAACCGCCTGAAACATACGCTTCACCTGATGAAATTTCCCCTCAGTGATGATAAGTGAAATATGAGAAATCACTTTGCCGCCACGCTCTCTACCAAGAATGGTTAAGTGTGCAGGTAAAGTAACGTAGCCATCTTCCAGCTCCACCCCTGCTGCAAAAGCCGCGACATCATCCGCGTCTACATCGCCCTCGATGGTTGCCTCGTACGTTTTCGGGACATGCTTACGTGGCGACAGCAATTCATGGGCAAGCTTCCCATCATTAGTGATCAGCAGCAGTCCTACAGTATCCTTATCTAGCCTTCCTACTGGAAACGGCTCAAACTGTGCATATTCGTGCTTTAATAGATCCAAAACTGTCCGATCCCGCTTGTCCTCCGTAGCTGACAGGACACCCGGGGGTTTGTTCATCATAAGATATACGAATTCACGGTAGGTAACAACCTCTCCCCCTACCTCTATTTTATCGGCATAAGGATCCACATGAAACCCACTATCTTTTACCACTGTCCCGTTCACCAATATTAAGCCTTGTTTAGCTTGTTTACGGATATCACTGCGCGACCCCACTCCAATATGGGACAACACTTTATCTAATCGTTGTTTTTTGGCGGGCTTACCTGATTGGCTCATTGTTACATCCACCTCCAGCCTGCGGGATATTCGTTCTTGAGTATGCCATCCTGCCACTTACCCCAGCCTGCGCTGTAGCCATCAATGCAGACCAGAACATATCCCTTTTGGGCACTTCCTATTCTAATAGAGAGACGTTCTTGAGAAATCGACAACGTCTCTCCTTTAAGATAGGAAATAGCTTCATGATTCGTACTGGAGAGTGAGACACTTCGGCAGCTTTCTTCCGGATGCAAAGCTGTAGCCATCGGATGTCCCGGGATAAATCTTCCGTTACGGATTTGTCCTACATACCATCCTGGACGAATCGTCTTTAATCCATTTAGTCTTTCCTTAGGAAGTGGAGAAATGTACAGATGGTCACCGAACAGAACCGGATATCCTTTAGGTTCCCACCCAAGCTGATCTCGTACAAAATTCCCATACAGAGCCAAAGCTTGCTCCTCAACAGAGCCTTGCCGACCACGGTCAGCTCCCCCAGTAGGTTTGTGAGAAGGTCTCCCTTCTTTCCCCCGTCTTCCTTCTGATTTATTGGATGATTTAACATGTGCTACACCTTTTGGAGTAGTAGTTCTTGCAGATTCCTTAAACTTGACCTCTAAGTGATCACGTTCCTCCATTGAAAGCTTTGTTCCTCCATGTTGCAGTACAGCCATGAAATGTCCTTCGCCTTTCACCTTATGCGGCCACAGTCTTGCTGTACCTGAGAGTGCTCCAAAGCCAGGAGCGAATGAGCCTGTACCTCCTACCGTTACCACTGAGAATTGTGGATGTTCAGAAATAAACTCCGCTATAATTTCTTCATTTTCTTCTGTGGCAAACGTACAGGTGGAATAGACAAGTGTACCTCCCGGTGCCAATGCTGTTGCAGCAGAACGTAAAATATCCCGCTGCATGGAAGCATATTTGGCAGGTGTACCTGAATCCCACTGCTTCACCATGTCTTCATCTTTACGGAACATCCCTTCACCTGAGCAAGGAGCATCAATCAAGATCTTGTCAAAAAAAAGCGGGAATGCAGCCGCGATATGATCTGGACTTTCGTTCAGTACAATACCATTACGAACCCCGTAAAGCT
The DNA here is from genome assembly GCF_002264385.1 of Paenibacillus sp. VTT E-133280. NCBI lineage: Bacteria > Bacillati > Bacillota > Bacilli > Caryophanales > Paenibacillaceae > Paenibacillus > Paenibacillus sp. VTT E-133280. Next base: position 41,506 of record NZ_NFUX01000048.1, on the reverse strand, counting down.
CCAGATTTTTGGCTAGGGCTTTAGTCCGTTCTGGATGAAGGTCATTACTAACCAGTAATCCTTCACCTAACAGCTTGGCAGAAATCTGCGTAGATTTACCTCCAGGAGCGGCACATAAATCAAGTACACGATCACCTGGTTCAATATTAAGCAATTCCACAGGTGCCATCGCACTCGGCTCTTGAATGTAATACAAACCTGCGTGGTAGTGAGGATGTTTACCAGGTCTAGCCCCGTTCTCTGTATAAAATCCTGTCGGACACCAAGGAATGGGTTCCAGTCCTAAAGTAGAAAGAGCCTTTAAGCTCTCCACGGAAATCTTCAAGGTGTTAACACGGACGCCTCCGTATGGGGTTTCCTTATAAGAATCCGCAAATTGATTATAATCTGTTCCCAGCATGGCCATCATACGCTCGCTGAAAGAACTGGGCAATTGTGCCGCCATGATGCCGTCCTCCTGATAGTATTGCAAAAATTTAGGTGTTTAAAGATTCAAGGAACACCCTTACGGGTGTCCCTTATACAATACTCATATATAGAGGATCTTTTACTTACGATGAAAGGATGTCGGTCTCTGAGGACCACGTCGTTGAGGGTTATTTGGTGTGATAGCTACAGCTGCATTCTCCACTTGGTCCGCTAGACTTGGATCAATAATCTCTATGGTTAGATCGTAATAAGAAAATGGCCGCTCATCATATGATGCTAAGCGCCGAACATAATCTTTCACTTCCTCCACGAGTTTCGCCAGATTAATCCCGAGTGTCGCTGCTGGATATTCTTCCAGTTTGGCAGAAGCACCACTCAGCATAATAGCTGCACCGCGCACATTCTGATTGCGAAAATGGTATAACCCTACCGCTACTTGGAGAAGTGCTTTGTACAAAGGATCTCGTTCCTGGGCAAGCCACAGTTCTTCGAGTACCTCGTGACATTCGAAATAATCCCTGTCACGATTAAAGTACACTAGGTATTCCAAGTACAATGGTTCATAAGCCATCCGGCAAACTATCCTTTTTAGCTGCGGAAAGAAGTCCCCGCACATGATCTAGAAGTTCCTTCATCGCTTCCATATCCTGAACCTGCCATATTTCGTTAAAGCGAGCCTGCGTATCTATAGCCTCATTCACCAAGTGATAGAAATACAATTGATGAATAGCCTTGAGAATCTGAGTGGTCATATTCGAGTTTTCCTCAAATGTCTTCTGTGCTTCCAGAATCTCTTCCCGAATACTGGACATTTCACTGTCGAGGATCGATGCTGCTTCGGCTGCCGTCTTTAGTCGAACACGCATTTCATCGGGCAGACTCTCCCGATATTTATAGTTCAGGGAATGCTCTATGGTAGCCCAGAAATTCATAGCTAGCGTACGAATTTGGATCTCCGCGAGCACAATTTTCTGGCCAAGCGCTGTTTGCACAGGATATTTAATAATCATATGGAAGCTGCGGTAGCCGCTCTCTTTATAATTAGTGATGTAATCCTTCTCATAGAGTACTTCAAGGTCCTTACGGGCCCGGATATATTCGGCTACTCTGCGGATATCCTCCACGAATTGGCACATGATCCGAATTCCTGCAATGTCTTCAATCCCCGTCTCCAGATCTTCCATCTTCACATTCAGCCGTTTCGCCTTTTCCAGAATGCTTGACAGCCGTTTTACACGCCCCGTTACGAATTCTATCGGCGTGTATTCCTCTCTTTTCTTCAACTCCGAACGCATTGTTTTGAATTTAACTTTCAATTCTTCCACAGTCTGTTCATATGGAAGCAAAAAAGTTCCCCAGTCCCTGCCGTCCATCGCCTTCGTCCTCCTGTCCTTTCGTCTCCTTCAGTGATGATCAGCACCCACTGCTTCAGAGATATGACTGAATCCATCCCGCCGTAATAGCTGCCGTAATCCGGCATGCAATTTGCGGTTAACCTCCGGTCCTTCGTAGATGAGAGCTGTATAAATTTCAACCAGACTCGCACCTGCTCTTATCTTGTCATACGCATCCTGACTGGTGAAAATGCCGCCTGATCCTATGATCGGCATCTTCCCTTCCGTCTGGCGATAAATACTGCGAATGATCTCCGTTGAGCGGTCCCGCAGCGGTTTGCCGCTTAAGCCCCCCGTCTCATTAGCCTTTTCATGACTAAGTCCATCACGGTTCAATGTAGTATTCGTAGCAATAATACCATCCATACCAGCTTCTGTCAGCGTCTGAACCATATACTCCAGCTCTCCATCACTTACGTCTGGTGCTATCTTAACCAACAAGCTTTTGGTAATCCCGGTCGCTTTACGCTGAATCTCCATTTCTTCCTTCACTTGCGCCAGCAGGAACGATAATTCACTGCCATGCTGGAGATTGCGAAGACCAGGTGTATTCGGAGAGCTGATATTGACCACAAAAAAATCACCGTACGGATAAAGCGTACGGATGCACTGACGATAGTCTTCATGAGCCGCTTCATTACTAGTTATCTTATTCCGGCCAATATTAACTGCTATAGGAATTCTCCGATTCTTTAATTTCTTCAGACGCTGTGCCATAGCATCAGCCCCTTCATTATTGAAGCCCATTCGATTAATCAGCGCTTCATCCGAAGGAAGACGGAACAATCGAGGGCTATCATTACCCGGTTGACCCTTAGGGGTAACCGTGCCCACTTCCATAAATCCAAACCCGATCGAAGAGAATCCGACTACCGCATCGGCATTTTTATCTAAACCTGCAGCAAGACCAACTGGCGTCGGGAAATGCGTGCCAAACAGATCAACCGCTAAATCCGCCGTTTCAGGAACTCCGTACATTAAGCGTAGCGCCGCGCTTCCACCTGGCACGGATGACGATTTATCCAATCCACCTATGACGAGATGGTGAGCCTTCTCGGGATCAATCTTGAAAAAAATTGGTTTACCAAAATTACGATACAACACCGTTCTCGCTCCTTAAGGGGTACTTCACTAATCCACGTGTCTACCCGTTTCTGTAGGTTTCTTCTTAATTTTAGCCTTTTCTTGAACAAAAGAAAAGTATTTTACAGTGCGAGTATGTTGCGTACATAACGCAGAGTATAGTAATTTTCTTGTAAACGCATTACAATATAGGTGTAATCAGCGATTAAGAGAGAAAGAAGGTATGCCCAGTATGTCTACTAAACGTAAACCACCAACTTTGCAGCAAAAGAAAGAAGAAGTTAACCGTAAAGCGCTAATGTGGATCGGCGTCAGTTTAACTTTACTAATTCTTCTAATCATCGTTCTGTTTATCGTTGCAGGAAACTAATTCAGCCAGTGGTATACTTTATGGGGGTTGGTCTGATCATGCTTAGCAGTAGAGCTGAAGCGTTTAGCCGGCACAAGCTGCTTTTCAGGCAGAACCCCTTTACTAATCACTACTGTTGTACCTTTAGGAATCAGCGCGAAGAGCTCCTCCACATCTCCTCTGCCCATTCGAATACATCCAAGGGATTCATCCTTACCCACACTGTCAGGCTCATTCGTGCCATGAATAGCATAATTACTGTCTGAAAGCTGAAGCCCTCTGCTACCGAAATCCCCATCATCTCGACCATTTGGATTGACTACTTTATCTGTAATCACGAAATTGCCCTCTGGTGTCTTATCTCCGCCAAGTCCTACCTCATAATTTCGTAGAATAATAGAACCGCTGACTACCGCCAATCGGTGATTTTGTTTATCTACAACGACCCTTAGCGGCTGATCAAAAAAAGGAACGTCACTCGCAACACTTCCACTCACACTTAATGCTGTCGGTATAATCCTCACACCATCGTTAGATGAGCTTGAAGGCTGCGCTATGTCTTCTGTTCCCGGTGCCATCTTGTTCTTAGCCACCGCTTTAAGAGGGCTGAATTCCCGCTTCATGACGGTTGTCGTCCCACCTATCCAGTTCTCAGGAAAAGATCCCGTCAAATCCGCTATTGTATCTGGAAGCTTCCCTTTAGCATCTTGATAAGCCCGGATTGCACTCCATAGTGTGGCAAGCTCCTCTTGTTCACCCTGCCATTCTGCTCCATCCTTGGCGAGTTGCCCTTGCTCTGGCGGCTCACATGCACATACCTTAGGATCGTAAGACTGATATACCATCCGGCCCTTTCCATTCTTTTGCAGTGTGAAATTTAGCGGAAGCTTTTCTTTCCAGAGTAGCCACTTTCCCTCTCGCTCCATCCCTAACGCAGCAGCTTCAAAAGGTTCTTTACGTATTAGCATTTTCGCCATTAATTTCCCTTGCGAAGCCTCAGTTGCATTTTCCTGCGCTGTATACATCACTTTTTTCGCCTCAATAACTGGCTCTTGGACGGAGTCTTTTGGATCTGACAGATCTTTGACTTCTGGAGCTGCCGTGTCTTGAAGGACTTCTTGCTCTTCTGTAACACCAATACCCGGAGCCACTGCTGAAGGTACCATTAACAGTATAAGAAGCATTAGCGCCAGTGATATGTATCGCAATCTTTGTTGGCCGCGCTCACGCTGGCGACTCGCTTGCAGCAATCCATCTTCGTAATCGCGCAGCATTTCAGCAGGTACCTTACTATGCTCGAAAGCCTCATACACTTCACCAGCCTGATTGAAGCAATAATTAGCTTTTCCATGTTGACCGTTCTTATAGTATTCCTTCCCCAGCAAGTACCATGCCATTTTGTTATCTGGGTGCATCTGTACATATGCTTTGAGGTGCTGTGAGTTCTTCATCGGAACCTCCGAGAGTTTATAATTCCTACTTTATTAATATCGGTCAGACACAGCAAAAAAGACATCCCTAGCCGAACAAAATGTTCGCAGAAGATGTCTTTATCTGGTGTCGCACGTTACTCTTTATCGAGTAATTAACCTTCTTTGTTAAAAGGTTCGTCCGCAATTTTAATGGAGTCGGTTGGGCAACCATCACAGGAATCTTGGAGATCATCAAACAAATCGTCCGGAATCGCTGTCACACCGCAGTTTCTGTCATTTTCGTAAATAACTTCTGCCAAACCTTCATCATCGTAATCAAAAATATCAGGAGCCGTTGCGCCACATGCACCACAAGCGATACAAGTGTCTTTTTCGACCCAAGTGTACTTAGCCATTTTTTCTCTGCCTCCCGTTAAGCAATGCTGCGCTGTTGAACCAGCGTCTTATTTTTCTCATATTAATATAAAAAGAATACAATTTCAATTGATTTCAATACGTTTGCATTTCTGACGCATTCTATAGTATCAATTTCGACACGTTTTTTCAATCTTTATCTGACTCAACAGACAACAGATTATCCTTTTGCAGTGAGGTGCCTCGTTCCTTATGATTACGGAGTCTTGCAGAATGGGTGTCACTTAACATCCCAGCGGTCAAAACTGCATTTTCACCAAACTTATTGCGAAGCATATCCATGGCCTTGGTCAGTGACTCTTTCTTAGGCTGCTGTTCGTAATCGAACAAATCCAGCTGAATGGCAGAATCCTCTTTTGCGATTAATCCTTGCAAGGTCACACCAAGCAGTCGGACTGGTTTCTCGCCATTCCAATGTCGAACATAAAGATCACAGACAGACTTGTAAATATCTTCTCCACTCTCTGAAGGTGCCTCAAGCTGACGCGAACGAGTAATGGTCTTCATATCCGGCGTCCGAATGGTAAGCTGCACACCTGAAGCCACAAGCCCTTGCTTTCGCAAGCGCCGCGCTACCTGATCACTTAGATTCAGCAAAATGGGGCGTACCTCAGCGAGGCCAATAACATCCCGAGGCAGTGTAGTGGTGTGTCCGATCGACTTACTTTGTTCTCGCTCAGGATTTACTATCCCATGATCGATGCCGTTCCCTGCACGCTTTAGCCATGAGCCCATAACTCCAAAGTTCTCAACCAGCATTTTCTCATCAGACGCCGCTAATTGACCAATGCTGTAAATTCCCAGCTTACGGAGCTTCTCTGCCGTTTTTCCACCGATACCGAACATTTCATTACATGGCTTGTTCCATAAAATCTTAGGTACATCACGCAGCCGCAGCACCGAAATACCATTTGGCTTTTTTAAATCCGAAGCCATCTTCGCCAGGAGCTTATTTGGAGCAATACCAATGGAGCATGGCAAGCCCAATTCCTCCATTATACGGCGCTGAATAGTTTCCGCAATTTCCATAGGCGTACCGAATTGTCGAGAGCCAGTTATATCTAAGTAACATTCATCTATCGACACTGCCTCCAATAATGGTGTATAGCTATAAGAAATCTGCATAAACGCATTAGAATATTTGCGGTATAAATGGAAGTCCGGCTTAATAACGATAAGCGATGGACAAATACGAAGCGCCTTCTGAACCTGCATACCCGTCGAGATCCCCAATCTGCGGGCGACATAGGAACAAGTAACAATAATCCCTTTCCGCAATTCAACGCTACCCGCAACCGCAGTAGCCTTACCTCTGAATTGGTCAGGATCCTCTGCCTCATGTACCGAGCAATAAAAAGCATTCATATCCACATGCAGGATGACCCTGCCACTCGTTGGATAATACTGATCAACATTCTGCACAATATCTACCTTCTTATCCTCAGGGTCTCTATTGTCCAATTTAGAATACCTCTCCGCTGCGGTTAGGTCAACTTAAGAGGCTGTAAAGTTCTTTGTTACATTCCCGCGTAAAAATGCTATAATATATAAATTCATTTCCCTTGCCAATGCTTCCGATGTGAGTTTTGCACGAAGTGAATCCGGAAGACGAAGCTTACAAAACTTTTAGGAGGACACTCATGTCTAAGTCCATCTCCATCTTCGATACTACATTACGCGACGGCACCCAAGGTGAAGGCATCAGTCTGTCGGCTGACGACAAGCTGAAGATTGCCAAGAAGCTCGATGATCTGGGTGTGCACTATATTGAAGGTGGCATCCCGGGAAGCAACAATAAAGACATTGAATTTTTCAAAAGAGTCAAGGAGCTTCATCTGAACGCCAAAATCACAGCGTTCGGCAGCACTCGGCGGAAGAATTCCTTGGCCGAAAACGATGACAATTTAAAACGTATGATTGATGCAGGGGTTCCTGCTGCTACACTCGTCGGAAAATCTTGGGATTTTCATGTACACACTGCATTACAGACTACGCTTGAGGAGAATCTCGCCATGATTGGCGACTCCATATCCTACTTGAAACGCCAAGGCCTTGAAGTGATTTTTGATGCCGAGCATTTCTTCGACGGATACAAGAACAATCCTGAGTATGCAGCAGCCGTCCTGTCCAAAGCCCGGGAAGCCGGAGCAGATTGGCTTGTCATGTGCGACACCAATGGTGGAACATTGCCTTTTGAAATTCATGAGATTGTTACCGCTCTGGCTGGGCAGCTACCTGGAGCAAACCTCGGAATTCACACTCACAATGACTGTGAGCTGGCGGTAGCTAATACCCTTAGCGCCATCGGTGCTGGAGCACGGCAAGTTCAAGGTACCATTAATGGTTACGGCGAACGATGCGGCAATGCCAACCTATGTTCCATCATCCCTACCCTTCAGCTTAAAATGGGATACCACTGTATTCCTGATGATTCTTTACCGCAGCTTACGAACACAGCACGTTATATTAGTGAAGTTGCCAATGTTAATCTGCCGGTAAATCAACCTTATGTCGGAAATGCAGCTTTCGCACACAAAGGTGGAATCCATGTCTCCGCTATCATGCGTGATTCACGGACCTATGAGCACATTGCTCCTGAGCTTGTCGGGAATAAACAACGTGTGCTGGTCTCTGAACTGGCTGGACAGAGCAATGTGCTCTCCAAGGCGCAAGATATGGGTTTGAATTTGGATCCAAGCAGCGAGCAAGCTCGCCGGGTGATCGAGAAAATCAAAACGATGGAGCATCAGGGGTATCAATTCGAAGGTGCCGATGCCTCGCTGGAGCTATTGCTTCGGGAAGCTACAGGCGAGATGAATGAAACCTTTACCTTTGAATCCTTCAAGATGCTAGTCGAAAAAACCGCAGAGCATCCAGTTGTATCTGAAGCCTTCGTTAAACTGAAGGTTGGCAATGAGAACCTTTATACCGCTGCTGAAGGTAACGGTCCGGTCAATGCACTCGACAACGCGCTGCGTAAAGCGCTGCAGACCTACTTCCCGCAACTGAAGGAAATGCATCTGTCCGACTATAAAGTCCGTGTTATAGACGAACAGGATCAGACTGCTGCCAAAGTACGGGTATTGATTGAATCCAAGAACTTCACAGACACTTGGAGTACGGTTGGCGTCTCCGGTAACGTCATTGAAGCCAGCTGGGAAGCGCTTGTTGACAGTATGCGTTACGCACTTCTCAATGAGCTCTCGTTGGAGAATGAGAAGACGACCAGCAACGAGCCAAGAGGCCTGGTCAATCATTAATTAATCCCTTATAGACTTTTGTAAGACAAAAAAGAAGCTTCCCAAAAGTAGTATTCTACGTATGGGGTGGCTTCTTTTTTTATCAAATAGGCTGTATAACGACGTCTGACTTAAAGCCATAGATTATGTACGTTAGGCGTTAGAGCGATCAGGGAAAAACTCCCTAAAAATAGCTGATTTTCGCTCTAAATGAACAGAAACAGGGAATTCCTCCCTAAAAGTCAGGGTGATTTCGTTATTTCCAACCAAAACAACTAAATTATAGGGATGTTTTCCCTAATTATGAGTTGGATGACGAAGAATCTCTGTATTTTAGGGAGAATTTCCCTGATTATTTTTTTTAGCCTCCGTTACCCTTGTACAACACAACCATTTTGTTAACCTTTGCGATTTTGATAGCGTGAATCAATTTTACGATTCGGTAAGCTTGATAATTTTCTCCTCCAGCTCTTCCGGACTAATAACGCCCAAAATGATCTCAGAAATCACTCCATTCTTGTCAATAAGTACGTTGGTAGGAAATACAGCTCCGTTATATTTGCTATACACCTCATCTTTCATATCAAACATCACCGGGAACACAAGACCGTATTTCTTGATAAAACGTTCTGCATTGGGTTTATAATCTTGACTACTCACATTAATACCGTAAATATCTAGAACATCCTTATACTTAGTAGCCATGGCGTTGAGCTCTGGAGCTTCCAGCTTGCAGGGATCACACCAAGATGCCCAGAAATTAACAATGACCGCTTTCTCTCTTGGCCCATCTACTACATAGGTAGTCCCATCCGTACCTTGGAGTGTAAATGAAGGCGCGAGCAGTCCAGCTTTAGGTCCTACTTTCATCGGCGACTCATCTTGTTGTCCAAAAACAGCTTCAGCCTTCGGCTCACGATTATGCCATACAGCAAAACCTGCAATACACACAACTAAGAGTAATACGGTTATATTTAATTTGTTGCTTGGTTTCATAGCGCTCTGTTCCTTTGCAATTGGAATAGTTTTCTACTATTGTACCCTCATCAGGTTAAATTTCAAACCATCCAATTTTTATGGAAAAATATATGGATTATAATAAAAAAGAGAGTTTCGTCAGCGACGAAACCCTAATGAAGAGAGAGGGGTGAACAAATGGCAGCATTACAGGGAAATGTCCAGCCTATAAGACTGAAATATTCCGTACAGCAAGCACTGGGGAAGCACCTGCTGTCCAGTTATCCACATGAAGCATGTGGAGTCCTGCTGGGTGCTGCCGCAGCGGGTGGCATGCTCATCGATACTTACGTACCTATGCGCAACGTAGCGCCAGACCCGCTGCACACATTTATTCCCCACCCTGAAGAGTGGATTCATGTGCTTTATAATGAGCCGACACTCATCGGTTTATTTCATTCCCATCCTAATTCAGAACCTATCCCTTCGGTCGCTGATTATATAGGACTAGCAGCACTAGGATCTGAATTTAAGGTCTACCTTATTGGTTCTCCGAGAACTGAAGATGATTGTTCTCCATTGCTGAATGGATTTTATATTGAGCGGTCGCTAAATGAACAAGGAATACCATTCCCTGAACTATCTCATGCCCCGCTTCACGTTCTACTTAAATAAGCATATAAATCACCTAAGGTATCTACTTGGCCCCGTTCCGAAATTTCCCGAAGGTAAGCTACCCACAGCTGGGCTGTCATTTTGGCATCTTCTAACGCATGGTGACGGCCTTGAATTGGAATTTCATGAACTAATAGCAGTTCATCGAGCGAATAGTTACTTCGCTGTGGCTCGAGCCAACGTGCAAGCATCATCGTGTCCAGCACCCTGTGTGTAAGCTGAACTTTAGAAGTTTTCCATAGCGCCGCATTAAGGAAAGCTTTATCGTGTGAGCTTGCATGTGCTACCAGCACATTTTGTCCCACAAAAGACATGAAATTATGAAGACCATCTATTAAGGAGGGGGCAGACCCCGTCATTTCTTCCGTTATTCCTGTTAATCTTGTAATATCATCCGGAATTGCTGTCTGACAATTCACCAAGGTATAAAAGCATTCCTCTTCCTTAATTTCCTCTCCAACCACCTTAATTGCACCAAAAGACATGATTTCATCCCCATGCTGATGGGAGAATCCAGTTGTCTCTAAATCAAAGATAACCGTCTCCAGTTCACACAGCGGAGTACGTAGCACCTCAGGACGACGCTTCTCTCGCATAAGTGAGCGGATATAGGCCATTTGCTGCGCAGTTTGATGAGCCGTTTCTCCACCTTTCATTGAAGCAATTGCCGAAGGCATTCCACCTTGTCTCAGATTATTCCAAAAGCCTCCGTTCTTGTTCGGCTCCCTCATGTTCGCCACCTTTCCGCTGAGCGGAGCTGACGCTGCAACACCCGATGAAGGCGTCTAACCAGCAGCAGACTTTCACGCAGCTCAGACAACAGCTGCTTATTCTTCAGTTCACTCTCCGTAACATAATCACTACTGACTAACAATCCATCCTGCACACTAATAGGCGTGTTCACTCGCATCCGTATAGCCAACAAGAAAGCTTGCCGAATAGCATTCAAATATTGATACTCATTAAGCCGGTCAAGCGCTTCAATTCGCGCTAAGGTCGAGCTAGCTTTAATGCCATGCAATAACGACAAGCGTCTGACAATGTTCACTAGCGGGATATAGACTCCATACTTAATGTCGAATCCACCTGCATAATCCCCAAAGCGCTCTGTCAACACCTTCCCCAAAAGATTTAAAGTCGCTTTATGGCGGACTGTATTGCGAAGAACAGCCACAGACAACTCCTCATTATCAATAAAACCCTCATAGAAAGCCGCTTGCCACAATGCTGATAACTCCCTATTTCCCGCAACATGGCGCATATCCGAAGAAATGATAAGATACCGAATAGGCTCCCATTCCAACTGGTTTCTCCATTCCTTCAACTGCTCCTTCCATTCCGATAACGTCTTCCTCCACATCCCTTGGGAGCACATTACCTTTCCTGCACATTTCTCATATCCAACTTCTTCAAGCAGATCGGATAACATCATTCCAAAAGATTCAAAGTATCTATTCTTCATCCCATCCGGTTCACCTTCAACGATCAAACCATTATCCTGATCGCTCCACAGAGTGGCTTCTTGCCTTCCACAACTACCAAACACAATAAAGGAGTAAGCACAGGGAGGCGGGCCATAGCCCGCCTCTTTCATCTGCGCCTCACATATTAGTACTGCAGTCTTTGCAATAAGATCATGCATTGTATTCACACGAAACATCCATTCCTCAATAGGAATTACATTCAACTGTTCCAGAAGAATACTTTGGCAGGCAATTCGCCTCTCTCTAAGTTCCTGTGGCGAACCGGCTAAAACGATGGTCCTAAAGCTTTCTTCATTATACCCATCTGTTAACTCCATCGAAGCCACACGGTCCGCCTCCCTATTCTCAGGATTAATATTATTGTTTAAGGGTTTTGGATTCCGATTCTGCAATTAATTTCATTTGTTCAGGGTATCCATAAGTACCATGCTCACTGATATCCAGACCCATCAATTCTTCTTCTTCCGTAACACGAAGTCCTGTTGTTACCTTCATTACATATAGAATAATGAAAGAAAGCACGGCTACGAAAGCAAATGTTCCTACTACCCCAAGCACTTGAACACCCAATTGGTGGAAACCTCCACCGTAGAACAATCCGGCTTCCCCTACCAAAGCGCCTTTAGTGATAAGATCCGGTGCAGCGAACAGACCCGTGGAAACCGCGCCCCACATCCCCGCAATACCATGTACTGAGAAAGCATAAATTGGATCATCAAGTCCAGCACGTTCCAGCCATTGGGAAGTCATGAATGTGAACGCACCCGCTACTAAACCAATAATGATTGCTGCCCATGGTTCAACGTAAGCACATGCACCAGTGATCGCAACTAATGCAGCTAAAACACCATTCAGCATTGCTGGAATATCAGATTTACCAAAATACAACCAAGAAGCAATTAATGCCGCCAAGCCGCCTGCTGCTGCTGCGATATTCGTAGTTAATGCTACGTGACCAAAGAAACCTCCCATTGGGGACAAAGCACTACCTGGATTGAATCCGAACCAACCAAACCAGAGGATAATCACACCGAGTACAGTAAATACTTGATTATGACCTGGAATAATAACAGGTTTACCTTCTTTATTAAACTTACCAAGTCGTGGCTTAAGCAATATGGTTGCCACTACCGCTGCAGTGGCACCTGTAAGATGGACAACCGTGGAACCTGCATAATCTTGCATTCCCAGCTCAGCCAACCAGCCGCCGCCCCATACCCAGTGTGCTACGACAGGATAAATTACGATTGAGAATAGAATTCCGAATATAATGTACACACTTATCTTTGCACGTTCTGCCATGCCTCCAGATACGATAGCTAAGGAAACTGCTGCAAATGCCATTTGGAACAAGAATTTAACATTTAAAGTAACATCAGAAAATGCAAGTGATTCAAATGAAGATGCTGTTGAATCTCCGCCATACAAGAAGCCTGTGGTACCGAAGAAGCCGTTACCGTTACCGAAGCCAAGTCCAAAGCCAATGGCCCAGAAACATACACTCGCAATGGCTAGTGTCAGTACTGTCTTACCGGCTACGTGACCTGCATTCTTCATTCGAACTGATCCTGCTTCAAGCATTGCGAACCCTGCTTGCATAAAGAAAACTAAGATGAATGCCAGGAAGGTAAACGCGGTATCCAATCCGACCTGCAAATCTGCATTTGTTGGACCGTCCGCCGCAAAAGCACTCACCGGATAAACCATCAGCGTAATCATGGCCAGTAACATCATCAACCATTTCTTTTTCATTTTTACCCCACTCCCCAGTGTTATATTTTCTAACAAAGCGTGAAACTCTTAATGTCATTATAATCAGAAGTCAGGTAAATTGACAAGACTATTTTTGGGAATGTTTTTATTTTATTTTCATCAAACCCGCAAATTTTCCACAGTGCGCTTGGACTATATCAGAATATTAGGACCATACAACCATGAAATACATTGAAATAACTACGTGAACATCCGCTCTAATATTACTTTTTATCGAATTATTCTTATTGATTATTCTATAAACATAACATTAAATGTAATGTTTATAGTCGAGCTATTTTAAGGAGCATAATCGGTTCAAATTTGATATCATATGGAGTTTGAGTGTATTGTATATAAACAACGCATTTTCATTTCATGAATTAACCTCTTATTAATGCATATACTTTATGAAAGTATGACGTTTGACTGTATGGTTTCCAGTTTGTTATCATTACAGATAGCATAATAGAAACCACCAATATAGGAGCGACTCCCCTCAGTGGGCAGTCGAATTCGATTAGTGAGGCGAGGTAACATGGGGATATGATTCTATATCGAATCGGAGAATTAGCTAAGGCTGCTCATATCAGTGAGCGTACTATTGATTATTACACGAAGCTGGGATTAATCTCCCCAGAGTCAAGAAGCACCAAGAATTACCGACTTTACAGTCATGAAACCTTGGTCGACTTAGAACGTATTAATCAATTAAAGCATGACAAGTATTCATTGGAAGAAATCAAATCCATGATGAGCAAATGGAGCGAGGCTACTCCTGAAACTGACGTATCTGATAAATTAGTCGAGCTTGAGCAGCATATGCAGCGACTAGAACGTGAAGTAAAGGCACTTGAACCAATTATAAGCGGTCTGAAGCCGGGACAGGCTAGACGCGCGCTCTCTAACCTACTCCCACAAGGAGTGGCCTGCATGGAGGCGATTCGGCTTCTATTGCTTACGCAAGGACCGCCAATGTAAATACCATATTTACAATACAGTGGAGGAATGCAGCTATGGGAATGTATCTATTAGTAATTATCGCTTTTATTTTTTCATTATGGGCCCAGTTCAGAGTTAAAGGGACATTCAGCAAATGGTCCAAGGTGGCCAACTTAAACGGTCTGACAGGATATGAAGCAGCTAGACGTATGCTCGACGCAAATGGACTTCACGATGTTCCGATTGAGCCTGTAAGAGGTACACTTTCTGACCACTATGATCCGATTCACAGAGTTGTACGCTTATCAGAACCCGTATATTATGAGAGTTCTATCGCAGCTGTCTCAGTCGCTTGTCACGAAGTGGGTCACGCCATTCAGCATAAAGTAAGTTATCCTATGTTAACACTACGTCACCGGATGTTCCCAGTAGTTAATTTCGCATCAGGTATAGCACCATTCATGCTTATGGCAGGATTTATATTCGGTTACTTTAATCTTGTAGGCCTTGGTATCATTTTCTTCTCGGCCGCTGTTGCCTTCCAGCTTGTGACACTACCTGTTGAATTCAATGCCAGCAACCGGGCACGTCAAGTCATGGTAGAGCAAGGCTACATTCGTAACGAAGAGGAACGCGGAGTAGCCAAAGTCCTAAACGCAGCTGCATTAACGTACGTTGCCGCCGCGCTTGTTTCCTTACTCGAGCTGCTACGTTTGATTACCGTCTTTTTAGGTAACCGCGACTAATACAAATACAGCGCAAAAAGAAACCCCGGTAGGCTAAGAGCCAACCGGGGTATTATTTTGTCTTGCTTTAAAATAGGATATCAAAAAAGTCCGAAACGAACGTGCAACCAGCGGTAACTTACTATCTGTTCGGTATATCAAACCAACCGTCCTCGTCACAGCAGGCTCCACAACCCTTACTTGAGCCGGTTGGAGAGGGTTCGTCTGATAGAACGCCATCTCCGGAAGAAGGCTTACACCCATTCCTGCCGCCACTAAACCACGAATGGTATCAGTCTCCCCACCTTCAAATGCAATCTGCGGCTGAAAACCCGCTTGCAAGCACGCTTGCCAAACGATCGGTCTCAAAGAATAACCTTGACTGAATAGCACAAACTTTTCATTTTGAAGCTGTTCCAGTCGGATCTCAGATTCTCCTGCCAGCTGATGATTCTGAGGAAGTATTGCAAATAACTCTTCAGTCATAACAATATCTCCAGAGACATGCTCATCATTTTCCGGAAAAGGCGAAATAAATGTTAAATCCACCTCTCCAGATAATACGTCCTTTATCAACGAAGGGTAAGAGCCCTGCTTAAAGCGAAACTTGACATGGGGATAGTGCTGGCGGAATTCTGCAACGATAGTCGGGATAAGATGCGTTCCAAGACTGTGAGGAAACCCTATACGAATCTCTCCACGTTCCGGATCTAGAAATTCATGCACTTCATTTACCGAATGTTCCAATTCCTTAAGAATACTATCCACCCGCTTGCAAAAGAGCTGTCCAACCGGCGTAAGCTGCAAATTACGCCCTTTTTGCATGAACAAGTCAACCCCTAGCTCTTGCTCCAATTGATGAATCTGACGGCTTACCGCAGACTGCGCTACATGAAGTTCCTCCGCCGCTCTTGTTACATGTTCTTTTTGGGCTACCTTTAGAAAATATTGCAGCTGTCTTAGCTCCACTCCATCATCGCCCCTGTCTTAGGCTTTTATTGAATATACGAATAATAAGTCCATATAGGAAAAAGCCAGAAACCAAGCCTCCGATATGTGCAACCCAATTCACATTTGGTGTTGCAAACGACATAATGATCCCAATTACAAGCAAACCGTATAACGTCTTTCGCGAGCCTTCGTCCATCATCGCCCGTTGAATAACAGCAATGTATAAAAATGCGCCATAGACGGCGTAGATTGCTCCAGAAGCACCTACCGAGACCGTACCTACCTCTAATACTGAGCGACTGCTGATTGCAACCGTTAGAATATTCGCAATAACTCCACCTACCACATAAAGAATTGCATATCGCCACCAGCCAAGCAAGCGCTCCAGAGGCGGTGCAAATACCAGTAGAGCGAAGCTATTAAAGAATAGATGGGAAAACCCATTATGTAAAAAAATTGCCGCCACATAACGCCACAGTTCCTCTTTATACGGGCTAACATCAACTATTGCACCAAAATCAACAAGTGTTTGTATATTGGTGGATCCACCATTGAACGCCATGAGCATAAACATAATCACGTTAGCTACAATGAGAAGACATGTTACCGGGTAATACCGGAGATAACTTTTCCAATTTTCATACCGAATAAATATCATTACACCCATCCCTTTACATTTATATCTTGCCCTGTTGGACATCTCCCTGTAAATAAGATTATAATTTATTGTGGCAGTAAGAGCCAATATTACAATTCGAGGAGGAAAACAAGGATATGACGCAAGAAAGAACAGGCGTAGCTACTTTCAAAAGCAGCCCCATCACTCTCGTAGGACCCAAGCTTACAGCTGGTGATCCCGCTCCTGATTTTGTTCTCAGTAAGAATCTACTGGAAGAAGTTTCTCTTAGTGATTATGCCGGTAAAATCAAGCTGATCAGTGTTGTACCTTCTCTAGATACCGGTGTATGTGATGCACAGACCCGCCGGTTCAATAGCGAAGCTGCAGAGCTAGGTGACGATGTAGTTATTCTCACGGTAAGTATGGACCTACCTTTTGCTCAAGCCCGCTGGTGTGGCGCTGCAGGGATCGATCGTGTAATCACACTATCCGACCACAAAGCAGCCTCATTCGGACAAGCTTATGGCGTACTAATCAAAGAATTCCGGTTAGATATGCGTTCAATTTTTGTACTAGACAAGAACAACACACTCACCTATGTTGAATATTTGAGTGAAATGACTGAGCACCCTAATTACGAAGACGCTATAGCTGCTGTGAAGAGTTTGCTCTAATTCTCTAGAACAGTAAGTCAGCGGCCATTTTCGACAATACTTACTTATCACTGCAAGCATAATTCCTTTGTCGTCCTTATAAGGACGACAAGCGTTTATGCGAGAAATATAAGACCTAAAGTATAGGTGTAGAACTTTGCTTTCTTATATTTTGAAAAAAGCGGAAGAAGGTCCATCCTTCTCCCGCTTTTTTGTAATAGAAAGATTTATCGATAACGTCCAGAGCAGCCACATTTGCGTAAACGCATTCATACAATCCCTAAGTAAGAAGGTTTAGTAAGAATCTCTGAAAATTAGTCTGCTTTGTATTTTCCTAATTTTTTGTCCAAAGACGCATACAACCGCTGAATGACACGGTAATTAGCACCCAAATCACCTAGCGAACCTCTAGATGCAGAGTACATATCTACGCCACAACGTACAGGTGTGGTATTGAGCACAGAGACAGTAATGTCCAGTGTACGGCCGAATGCCGTTCTCTTCTCCAGAGTGATCTCACCTACTGACTCCACTTCATGGAGCACCTTGAATCCAGGAACCTTCTTAAGCGTTGATGAAACTTCCTCCCAAGCTTTGTCTTTCGTAAGATTGTAATAACGCGTTTTTAATGTCGGATCTTTTGCGCGGTCGCTTGTTCCATCATGACTACGGAATAAACCGACCAAGGTTCTTTTTAACGACAAAATTCTTCCCCCTCTACAAATCCCAAGTTCATTATTCTAAGTGTAACACTCTTGTCTCAGGAACAAAAGGGTATTACTCACTTTATCCTTGTTCCAGACACACAAAAAAGCGCCCGTTCCCCAACTTTCACGGGATACAGGGCGCTTTGGCCTAAACAATAGAAAACCCGCTTATGCCGTCCGGCTACAGTGTCTTCTGAACCTGCTAGAGCAGGTGGGTGATCGCAGAAAACGTTTTTGAATTCCCCAAGTCATATAGACAGGGCTGTTCAGCTGCGCTTCGTGTAGATCTCCCAAGACATTATCATTGGTTCAAAACAACGAGCAACCGTAACGAACATCGCAGGATTTGTTATTATTATATTGCGTTTTAACGAAAAAGTAAACCTGTATGCGCTTTATTTTACACTGGAATTAAATTACTGACGATTTCCGAGTGCTTAATACTCGTCTTTGTTAAATACGTTTTACATCTTTATCCTCAACATCATCTTCATAATCATCATCGTCATCGTCGTCATCCTCTTGATTGTTCAAAGCAGCTTCTCTCTCTTCTTCCTCTTTCAGTTTCTTCTGCTCCACCTGCAATTGCAGTTTATTATAGGTAGCATAGAAGTTAAAGAAAGCAGCCATCGCAATCAACGTTGGAATACAGATGAAATACAGTGCTGGATATCTAAGACCAATATAAGCTAGCACTGCAGCTGCAATCAAAGTTGAGAACACGCGAATTGGACGTGCTATAGTCAGCAATATTGAGTTACTCATCACTTGTTTAAAGCTCATTTGATAATGAACGACAATAGAAAAGAAGTTAAACATAGACACCGATAAAATAATCATGAGCACTAACATCAAAATACCAACAATTCTGAAGTTAGGCATTTGTGTCATGTAAACCGTTACATCGACGTACATAATAACGAACATCAATGTGTAGATAATTCCACCGAGCATACTTTTTAAATAATTCTCTTTATACCCCTGAAAAAACGTACGAAAAGTTCCTACATCCGTGTTCCCCATAACCCATTTGCGCACAACGGTAAATAAGGCCGCCGAAGCAGGAAATACAGTAAATGGCGCCAGAATCCCCATAGCCCAGTTTAATGTGAGCTGCTCATTTACTCCACCTGAGCTTGTCCCAAGCATCATCAATTTCATCAATCCAAAAAATAAAAACGGGGCGGAACATAGTGCCCATAAGATATTACTAGCTGCGATACGTGTAATCCATTCTGTGATGCGGTATAAACCACCCATTGCTCCTTTAAACTCCAATTCCCTTCCTCCTCTGTCTCTTGCATACTGCTTATCTTAACTATACCTCATTTGACCTACTCTTTTCCATAGCCCAACTTTCTGAATTCTAGGTCATTGTCTATACATCAAGCCTATAAAGTCCATATATTGGAATTGTAATCATAAGAATTTCCAAAATCACCACATTCTAAAGGAGGTTATTGTATGTCCTCACCTGTTGGCTACGGCGGCTGGACTTCCACTGGTACGATCCTCGTATTGTTTATCCTGCTCGTTATCATCACTCGTACTTTCATTTAAATAAGCTGCTAATTCAATAAATACTATATTTAAGCAAAAAGAAGACGAGAACCGCTATTCGGCATCTCGTCTTCTTTGTATTTTGATAAATCATCCCCCGCGGGTTCTGATCACGTATTAATTATCAAAATCTTCGCGTTTTGCTGGACGTGTGCTTGTGCTGCTTGGGCGAGTAGATGGTTTGCGGTCCGCACTGCGGTTCGCTCCACCATCACGGCTAGCTGCGCCATCACGGTTGCCTTTATAGCCACCGCCATAACCGCCACTGCCACTACCATAGTTACCACTACCGCTGCTGTAGCCACCACGACTTCCGCCACCGTTGTTATCACGGTTTCCACGGTATCCACCAGTGCTGCCACCGGAAGTACCACGGTTGCCACCATAACCGCCATTAGGTTTGCGGCCACTGCGAATGTCGTTCTTACCACCACGACGTTTAGCACGAATTGGATCTTCTGGAGTCAATTCAATTGCAGAATCCTTCTTATCACCAGTCAGAAGCTTCATTGCAGCTGACAGCAATTGAACGGAATCATATTGCTCAAGCAATTGAATAGAAATACCTTTGTACTCATTCAATTCACCGCTCTCAACCATTTCAAGCAAGCGCTCTGCTGTTACGCGTTGTTTACCTTCAATAGCCTCAGCCATAGTTGGCAATGGTTTACGAGTAATACGGTGACGAGTAACGCGTTCGATCAAATGCAGGTGATCCATTTCGCGTGGGGTAACGAAAGACCAAGCTGTACCCTCTTTACCAGCGCGACCAGTACGACCGATACGGTGTACATAGCTTTCTGGATCTTGCGGCAAGTCAAAGTTAATTACGTGAGTAACACCAGATACATCCAAACCACGAGCTGCTACGTCAGTAGCTACCAGCACATCAATGCTGCCATCACGGAATTTACGCATTACAGCATCACGTTGATTCTGAGACAGGTCACCATGTAATCCATCAGCAGAGTATCCACGTTTCTGCAAAGCTTCTGCAAGCTCATCAACCCGGCGCTTCGTGCGTCCGAACACAATCGCAAGCTCAGGTGATTCCATATCGATCAAACGGCTAAGCGCTTCGAACTTTTGACGTTCAGGTACTTCAACATATGCTTGATCAATCAGCGGAGCACTGATTTGTTTCGGAATAACGGAGACGTGTTGCGGGTTGTTCAAGAATTGCTGTGCAAGACGTTGAATGTTTGGAGGCATTGTAGCCGAGAACAACATCGTTTGACGCTCTTCAGGAACGAGCTTGAGGATCGTCTGAATATCTTCCATAAAGCCCATATCCAGCATTTCATCTGCTTCATCCAATACAACAGTTTGAACATCATCCAAACGGATGGTTTTACGGTTGATATGGTCAAGCAAACGTCCTGGTGTACCAATAATAATTTGTGGTTTCTTCTTAAGACCACGGATTTGGCGACCAATATCTTGTCCGCCATAAATTGCCAACGAACGAAGACCTTTAAAACGGCTTAGCTTACCGATTTCTTCTGATACTTGAATGGCCAACTCACGTGTCGGTGCCATAATAAGCGCCAGAATTTTTTCGTCTTCGCGATTAATCTTCGAAATGAGGGGGATACCAAAAGCAGCAGTCTTACCTGTACCAGTCTGTGCTTGACCGATCAGATCCGACCCAGTCAATGCCAATGGAATTGACTGCTCCTGTATCGGTGTTGCCTCCTCAAATCCTAACTCTGTGATTGCTTGTAGCACTTTTGGCTCCAAGCCAAATTCTGCGAATGTTTTCAAATTATTCATGCTCCTTCTATACAGTGGACATTCCACATGCTTGTCTGTATTCTTAAGTAGCGGTAAACACATTTATATGCTGTCCAATCATGCTCTTTTTTCTGCATGATATAGCGCTTTTGGGACGAAAAGCCTCCCTTTCATCAGGTACTTCATTGTACCTGAGCAACTGTAGCTTTACATCCGATGCAATGCAAAAATACCATTGTAACGTCCTACTCAAGAATATCCTGTACATTATATCACAACTCTAAGTAGGAATACCAGTGGGTTCCTTTCTTTTCATTGCATACATGGTTTATTTTTAAATTTATTTATAGAGGTGGATTTGCTTGTTAAGACAGATTTGGAATTGTATTGCAGTTATTTTCGGAGCAGCGTTGATTGCCAGTGGATTTAATCTTTTTCTAATCCCTCATCGCTTACTCAGCGGAGGAGTATCCGGGCTTTCGATGTTAGTGGGTTACTTTACACCACTAAACATAAGCCTCTTATACTTGCTCTTTAATATCCCATTGCTTGTAGCTGGTTGGTTCCAGTTAGGCCGGAGATTTATTATGCTAAGCATGTTATCCGTTGTGGCAACAACCTGGTTTTTGACGGTCATCCCCGAATATTTGGTAGCTACTGATATGCTGCTTTCTTCTGTATTTGGTGGAGTGTTGGTCGGTATTGGCTGTGGCTTCAGCTTCCGTGCAGGTGGTTCATCGGGAGGTTTTGATATCCTGGGATCCATCATCACTAAATTCCGCGATTTCCCAGTTGGAAACGTGGTGGTGAGCTTAAACGGACTCGTTATTCTTGCCGCGGCATATTTTGATAACAACTGGAACTTGGCTCTTGCATCGATGGTATCTATATACGTAACGGGTAAGGTACTGGACATGATTCACATCAGCCATTTAAAGGTAACCGTATATATAGTAACGAATCGTACAGATGAGCTCCTTCAGCATCTAATGGGACTCCAGCGAGGTGTCACAAAGATTAAAACAGAAGGCGCTTATTCTCATGTTGAAAAGGACATGCTAATGACAGTAACAACCCGCTACGAACTTGCTGAACTGCAACGTATTATTCGCACGACAGATCCTCAGGCATTTGTAAATATTGTCGAGACAGTTGGTGTTATGGGCTCCTTCCGAAAAAGATAAAAACCGGCAGCGAAAAGTATTAATTTGGAAAATGCACCAATCACAGAATTGTGATATATTATAATCACGCAGAACCCTAACAATTTCATAAAGATTGAGATTTACCCCTCTTTTTTCCAAGCACTTCGTTTTCCGATGATTACTGAATTCCATTCAGACCTATCGAAAAAGGAAAGGGTGATTTTTGTGGAAATGGAAACGGTAAAGCTGTCAGCAATCGTCATGAGGTGGTATCCTGATATGATGCCGTTTCTCAAGCAGGACGAATTAAATTCCGTAATCGTTCTGCGTGACGGGCTTAGTATTCTGGAACCTGCAGATGCCATGGATATCATCCATTACAGTATCTGTGAACATCAGAATTCTGCGTATCTTCAATGAGTAAGCCGCAAGAGAAGTCTTGATAGTTGCCGCCTTAAGTTCGGCCATGTTGCCGTGTTGAGGCGGCATTTACTTTTTAACAAAAGGTTTAGAATGTGTGCGTCCCGGTTATATACAACAAGGATGGTTTTCCAGACCCGATCTGAGTCAACATTATTATTACAACACTGTTCTTTTTAGAAGCAACCGTTCCTATATAATTTAGGAAATGTACATAAAGGGAGAGAATACGAATGAACATCACCTGGGCTCTACTGATGATGGCCTTGGGAAGTGTAGGCGTGCAACAGAATCAACATGACGCTGAAGTGGCAATTGCATTGAAGTCTGCCATGAATCCCCCCATCATCGCTACGCAAAATAATAATTCAAATGTTGCAACTTCAGCTCCAAATGCTACAACAGAGACAAGCGACTCACAAAGTATGCTACACGCAGATCCTCAGCCTGATGCTCCAAAAGTAAAAGGCATCTATGTTACCGCATACAGTGCCGGTGGAGAACGAATGGAAAAGCTTCTTTCTTTACTTGATCAGACGGAACTAAATTCTATGGTCATCGACATTAAGGATGATGCAGGTTACATCACGTACAAAACTGATAACCCCGAACTTCAGAAACTCGGTAATCCGCAGCCATTTATTGGCGACATCAACAAACTGATGGAAAGATTGAATAAACATGATGTTTATCCCATCGCTCGCATTGTTGTCTTTAAAGACTCTATACTTGCCAAAAAGAACCCGCAATTATCCTTTGTTAATACAGACGGCACAGTATGGAAGAATAAAGGCGGCGATAGCTTTGTTAATCCTTATAATGAAGATGTCTGGAAGTACAATGTCGATATCGCCAAAGAAGCTGTCAAACTCGGCTTTAAAGAAATTCAATTCGACTATGTGCGTTTTCCTGAAGGTTTCGAAAAACGTGCAGACACACTTAAATACACTAAAACCAGTGATTCTCGCGTAGATATCATTTCTAATTTTGTAAAATACGCAAAAGCAGAGCTTGCTCCGCTTGGTGTTCGTGTATCCGTAGATATTTTTGGATATGCCGCATCTGCTCCTGCTGAGGGCATAGGGCAAGACTTCGTTAAAATATCCAAAAATGTGGATGTTATCAGCCCGATGGTTTATCCGAGTCACTATTCAACGGGATGGTTTGGAGTGAAAGAGCCTGACTTAGATCCGTATGCTACCATTAAAGGCTCCATGGTTGATACCCATAAAAAGCTCGATCCTCTTGGCAGCTACAAACCTGTTATTCGTCCTTGGATTCAGGATTTTACAGCAAGCTGGCTCGGAAAAGGTCATTATATTAAATACGGTAAAAAACAGGTGGAGGATCAAATCCGCGCTTTAAAAGATGAAAATGTAGAGGAGTTTCTGCTCTGGAACGCCAATAACCGATATACCTCCGATGTCGATTATGAGAAATAATGTATATAGCCCTTATTATTTATAATTGAAATCAGGTATGATATATAAAGATAAAGACCCGGCATCTGCCGGGTCTTTTAATGGAGAAAAAGGAGCATTTTACTGAACGATGATACAAACCACCTCTTTAAAACAAAAAGCAATACAATTTTTTCATATTTTATTTCCAATTCTGGTTACACAGATTGCTTTGTCAGCGATAACCTTCTTTGATACGAACATGTCAGGTAAATTTGGTACAGCCGATCTGGCAGGTGTGGCGATAGGAACCAGTCTCTGGATTCCAATTCAAACGGGCTTAAGTGGAATTCTTATGGGGATTACCCCCATCGTCTCTCAACTCATCGGAAGCAAAAAAGAAAAGGATGTAGCCTATCAAGTCACACAGGGAATCTGGTTATCACTGATCGTCTCTGTAATTGTCTTATTAATCGGGAGCCTCGCCTTGGCACCTATCCTTAATTTCATGAATCTGGAGCCTACTGTAAGAGATGTTGCATTTCGTTTCCTTAGTGCGATCTCCTTCGGAATTATCCCGCTGTTTGGATATACAGTTCTCCGTAGTTGTATAGACGCTCTGGGACAAACACGAGTGTCCATGTTGATCACACTCATAGCCCTACCCGTGAATGTTGGTTTAAACTACTTGCTAATCTTCGGGAAATTCGGGTTTCCTCGACTTGGTGGTGTTGGAGCTGGAGTGGCATCAGCTATCACCTACTGGGTAATCTTTTCGGTTGCCCTGCTGTTCATTTATCGGGCAGAACCCTTTGCAAGCCTTAGAATCTTCCGAAAGTTCTACTTTATATCGCTAAAAAGCTTCAAAGATCTACTAAAGATCGGTGTACCTATTGGCTTCTCGATTTTTTTTGAAACTGCAGTCTTCTCCGCTGTAACCTTGTTGATGAGTCGGTTCGATACTGTAACGATTGCAGCTCATCAAGCAGCCATTAATTTTGCAACAACGTTATATATGATTCCGCTCAGTATCTGTATGAGCCTTACCATTCTCGTCGGCTTCGAGACTGGATCCGGCAGGCAAAAGGATGCCCGTCAATATGCCATTATGGGAATTGGACTTGCGACCATCCTCTCCCTGGCAACTGCACTCCTGCTCTTATTTGCTGGCCATCATGTAGCTGGTCTATACACTGATGAACCTGATGTCATTTCATTAATTCAGCATTTCTTAATCTATGCGATCTTTTTCCAGATTTCCGATGCGATTGCAACACCTACACAAGGAGCACTTCGTGGATATAAGGATGTTAATCCAGCCTTCATTATTTGCTTTATAGCTTATTGGGTTATAGGGCTTCCTACAGGCTATGTACTTGCTACTTATACGGATCTAGGAGCTTATGGTTATTGGATCGGCTTGATCACCGGTCTTGCGATTGGGGCCACACTGCTCTTAACTCGGCTTGTTAAACTCCAACGCCGTTATACCACACAATATACAGACGCTCAAACACATCGTTAATAATCTAAAGAACACAAAAAAGGAACAGTGCGAAGTTCGCAGCTGTTCCTTTTTTGTGTGTTAATTATTGAGAAAGACGGGATGCAAGCTCGTACAACTCCACGTCAAAGTCTTTCTTCGTATTCACTACAAGATCGATATCTGTAAGTGTTAGTTCTCCCTTGATGATACCGCAACCTTTATCAGACTCGCCTTCAATTAGTTTACGAACGGCAAAGTCACCAAGACGGCTAGCAAGATTCCGGTCTCCAGGGGTTGGTGTTCCTCCGCGCTGAATATGTCCAAGTACAGTAACCCGTGCATCCAGAGAAGCATGACGATCCTTCAACGCTTGGGCTACATCTTCGCCTTTACCCACACCTTCTGCAACGATGACGATACTGTGACGTTTACCTCTGACAAAGTTGTCACGCATACGATCCGCAACTTCATTCAAGTCATATGGCATTTCTGGCACAAGAATGGTTTCTGCTCCAGAAGCCAGACCTGCATGCAGCGCGATATCTCCACAATGACGTCCCATAACTTCTACAATGGAAGAACGCTCATGGGAGGACATTGTGTCACGCAGTTTGTTAATAGCATCTACAACGACACCAACGGCTGTATCAAACCCTATGGTGTAATCCGTGTAGGAAATATCATTATCAATAGTTCCCGGTAATGCCATCGTCTTGATACCGAGTTTACTTAGTTTATTAGCGCCTTTATATGAACCATCTCCACCTATAACTACTAGGCCATCGATGCCCATTTCATTAAGAATATCTGCACCCTTTTGCTGACCTTCTGGTTTTGTGAACTCCAGACATCTTGCAGATTGCAGAATGGTTCCCCCACGTTGAATAATGTCACCTACGCTGCGAAGATCCATAGGGAAGATATCGCGATTCAGAAGACCTTGATATCCACGTTGAACTCCAAAAACTTCAATGCCGTAATAAAGTGCGCTTCTTACAACCGCACGAACAGCGGCGTTCATACCTTGTGAATCTCCACCACTAGTCAGTACTGCAATTTTTTTGATTTTTGTCATTCTGTTGTTCCTCCTTAAAGTTATGCAATGCCCCATCCGTTGTATAGGTGAAGCTTCGCAGCCTTGTTACAAAAAACGATTGCGTATCCAGCGGCTATTAGCGAAGAAGAACAGCCTTGTAAGCGGACTTCCTCTCATTAGGCTTTTAGACACACTGCGAACTTCCCGCTGTTCGCTAACTTTCGGATCAGATAAATAAAGTGCCAGCAATCCCTCAATCACCATACGATGCATAGATGATTCCGGTAGTTCACGTACATCCTTACGGGCCCACTCAACCATGGAAGCGATCCGACTTAACATGGTATCCGTGTCGTCATAATAATTGCAGAAATTAAGATCACCGCCTGCTCGGTCCTCTTCCTGATCAATCAAATAATCCAGCATAATGTGCAATCCACACACATGTGGAAAGTATGCAGCTCGAATCGATTCCGAAGAAGACTTATTTAGCTTCGGATCACATGCAGATAGAAAAAGCATGAATACGCCTAAAGTAGAGCCTGTCGCAGCCGCAAACTCGTTCCAGTGCAGATGCGGAGCACGGCTACCCTGCTGCTCCCACCATTCCTTCAGGGCTGTTTCCCTGAGTTCCGGGCGGATATGCTTATATACCTGCAAATCTGTATACAGCACAGCCAAATCACGAATCTCCGCTGCAGCAGCGGAATAACCTGGCAGCAAAGAGATCATCTCCTGGCATTTTCGAACTAGCCTATACAAGTATCCGCCGTCATTCTGTTCATCGCGAAGCGCATAATAATTGACAGGTTCAGCGTTTGGATCAATGGCATCCAGCATAGATTGATGCAGCAGCCTGAAATCTGCAGGATCAAGCGAAGTACTGCGATCACATAAGTTATCTAGATAATCACTGATAGTTTGATAAGCAACAATAAGCGGAATAAGTATATGTCTCATCGATAAATTGCCGGCGGCATAAATACCTCCACCTATGCAATGAAACTCTTTCGTCTCAATGCTGGCAAGTGCTTGCTTCCGGAGCTCGGGATCGGGAATCCCATTCGCATCTTGGCGCCAGAAGTTTAGACTTTCTCTCACTTCGGGCAGCACGTACTTATAGACCCTGTTCATAAGCCCAATAGGGCCACGCGGGCTAAGGTAACGGCCTTGCTCTAATTCACTCAATGATAGTGCCTCCACATTGTTGTCTCCTTATCCAAATCACCACTTATTATAATATGATCAGACGTATTTGTACAAACAACAAAATCACTTTCGTAAAATTATGAAAGATTCAGAAATAACGCAATTCAAGAATAAAACACATAACCCTCCATTGCTTTATGCTATACTAGCCATATTTCAATCTCAGAGGAGTGCACTTTCATGTTTTCAAATCGGACCGGAAGCCCTTACAGTGATCAGAATTGGCTTCGTTCCTTTCTTTTTACGATTTATGGCACTAGCGTTCTTGTAGTATCCTACTTTCCTTTATTCTACACACATTTAGGGTTTAGCAGTTCTCAGGTGGGCTACTTGTATTCCCTCGGTCCCCTCATCTCCATCCTATCCAATCTCTTCTGGAGTATGATGAGCGATAAGCTGGGTACCATTCGAAAAATCATGTTTATTTTACTCGCGGGGCAATTAGTTACCGGACTTTTATTAGCCAGAGCGACCGAATTTTCTTCCGTTATGCTTATTTTGTCCTTTTTCTACTTCTTCTATTACCCAGTTTTTCCGCTTGCTGATACAATGGCCATCAAAATTGCGGAGCGACACGGACGAAACTTCATTACAATTCGTGTATTTGGCTCCTTAGGCTATTCTTTCTTTGCTTTAACCGTTGGTTATGCGCTTAGAGCTTTAGGTGCTACTTGGAGTCTTACCTTATGTATTATCATCATTATAATCGCACTTCTAATTACAATTGGCCTAAAGGATGTCAAAAAAACTGTTCCAGAGCTCTCCAATCAGAAAGCTGTTAATACCAAACCAGATAAGAAAGAACATGGGCTTAAAGATATTCTTTTGCAAAAAGAGGTGCTGTGGTTCTTCGGATGTGTCTTTGTACTCGCACTGGGCCATAGAATGAACGAAGCTTTTCTCACCATCAGTTTAAAGAATTTGGGCGCTGGTGAGGAAGTGATCGGCTGGGCACTACTTGCCTCAGCACTAAGTGAAATCCCTGTATTATTTATACTCGGCAAATACGGCGACAAATTTAAAGAACTGCCCTTATTAATTTTAGCCAGTCTCATGTATGCCCTTCGTTTTCTACTCATGGCGCTCGCCGAGCATCCAGGCTCTATAATCGCGATTCAAGCCTTGCATAGCCTGACATTTGGCGTCTTTTTTGTAACATGTGTCCGTTATATCACTCGGATTATTCCTGATCGTCTCCGAGCAACCGGTCTTGCCATCTACACGGTTGTTTGGTCAAGTGCAGCTGGACTTCTAAGTGGTACATTTGGTGGAATGATCTATCAAGAAGCTGGGCGCTTCACCTTTTATATGGTAGCGGTTGGCTTCAGCCTTCTTGCCTTTGTAGGCTTTTTAGGACAGCATTTATTGGATACCCATCGAGATTCAATGCGCTATTTTAAGAAAAAAAACAAAAAAGCTTCTCTATAATAGAACACTTCTGATATTCAAAAATATTAAAAAGGTCTTTGCTATCCCTTCACTTGGGAGTGCGAAGACCTTTCATCTAAATTGATGTCTATTAGACGTAAAAAAACACAGTTCCCGAAAGAACTGTGTTTTATAGTTGGTAACCACTCTTGCAAGGGCTTGCCAAGTAAATTATATATTTATAGCAGACAGCTTAGCTGCCTTTGCCGTTTCTTATAATTTCACTACGTTTTCAGCTTGCGGTCCACGGTTACCATCAGTGATATCGAATTCAACTTCTTGACCTTCGTCTAAAGTTTTGAATCCTTCACCTTGAATTGCTGAGAAGTGTACGAATACATCTTCGCCGCCTTCTACTTGAAGAAAGCCATAACCTTTTTCTGCGTTAAACCATTTTACTGTACCTTTCAATTGAACAACCTCCTAAAAAATAACCGCCATATATGGCGTATAACTATATTATACTGCAATCTTCTGCTCAAATCAATCTATCTCAACCTATAAATATGTGATTTAATTTGCTTTTCCCTTCACCAGTGCGTTATCATTGAGCCAAAAGCCAAAAATCGCCAGGGTGGTATTGATAATGATCAAAAAACATGAAATATACAAAACAGACAAATGGAATATGATGACGGTAGAAGTTCAAGGACGTTATATTGTACTTCGCGAAATCTCCGATCAATGGGGAGAAGAAACACATACTTTCCTTAGTCGTCCAGCTATGATGCAGTGGGTGAACAACCGATTCAACAAAGAATCTTATAAAGATAATGAAGAAGAGTACAAAAATATCATCGCAGCTTTCAAACAGGTATAACAGAATATGAACACAGAAAATATCGCGATTTATGTTGTCCTAGTCTTATGTCTAGGCGCAGTTCTAATTATGACCAAGGATCGTGTCCCGCCGCAGTTTAAGCGGGGCATGGCCTTAACTGCAGTCATTATGATTCTGTTCGCCTTCATCTTTGTTATTTATAGCTTATTGGCATAACTTATCCTTTCATATATTTAAAGAACACTAAATATTAATAATCAGGACTTAACAGGGCATAATAAGCCGACTCTACTTTCAAGAGGAGGACGTTATGCCTATTTCACCCAAGTCCATCCCTCTTCTACTTGTGCTCAGCTTGCTACCGGGTGATTTATCATCTACAGTATTGCCGAGGGAGATTATGCCTACTACATCTCATCATTCTAGGAGGGTTTCTATGGAACAATTATTGAAAAGAAGCGAAGTACCTGCTGAGAATCGTTGGAAGCTTGAAGATGTGTTTGCTTCTCAGAAGGATTGGGATGCAGAATTTGCTGAAGCAAAATCCCTAATCAAAAAAGCTGCGGATTTTCAGGGTACACTAGATTCCGCAGATGCTCTAAAAA
This sequence comes from Paenibacillus sp. VTT E-133280, assembly GCF_002264385.1. Taxonomy (NCBI): domain Bacteria; kingdom Bacillati; phylum Bacillota; class Bacilli; order Caryophanales; family Paenibacillaceae; genus Paenibacillus; species Paenibacillus sp. VTT E-133280. Next base: position 10,896 of record NZ_NFUX01000048.1, on the reverse strand, counting down.
AATGTTTTGAGCTGGATGACAAGTTGTCCATCTTAACTGAACGACTCTTCGTGTATGCACATATGCGTCAAGATGAAGACACAGCTAATCCTGAATATCAAGCTTTGTCCTCCAAAGCGAAAAAGCTTGGTATTGAAGCAGGTGAAGCCTTATCTTTTGTAACCCCAGAAATTCTGGCGTTGCCAATTGAGAAGCTCAACCAATTCATCGCTGATCCGAACCTATCCGCTTATAAATTCACCTTAACTGAAATGAAACGTGAAAAAGCCCATGTGCTTTCTAAGGCTGAAGAAGCACTGCTCGCTCAGGTCGGAAATTTAGCTCAAGCACCTCAGAATATTTTCAGTATGCTGAACAATGCGGATCTGAAATTCCCTAAGATCAAAGATGAGGATGGCAAAGAAGTTGAACTGACTCATGGCAACTATATCAAGTTTCTCGAAAGTAGCGACCGTGAGGTTCGCCGAAATGCTTTTAAGGCAGTCTATGATACCTACCGGAAGCAGAAGAACACGATCGCAGCAACGCTTAGCGCCAATGTGAATAAAAATGTCTTTTACTCACGGATTCGCAAATATCCTTCTGTAATGGAAATGTCACTCTATGGAGATAACATTCCTAAAGAGGTTTACACCAACTTGATTGATACGATTCACGAAAGCCTTCCATTGATGCACCGTTATATGAAACTGCGTCAGAAGCTGCTGGGTGTCGATGAGTTACATATGTATGATCTGTTTGCACCGCTTGTTGATGAATATAAATTAGATATCACCTATGAAGAAGCCAAGAAAATCACTAAAGAGGGTCTCAAACCGCTTGGTGAAGATTATCTGAATGTGCTGCAAAAAGGCTACGACAACGGTTGGATCGATGTGTATGAGAACGAGAATAAACGGTCCGGGGCTTACAGCTGGGGGCCATATGGTACGCATCCTTTCGTACTGCTGAACCATAATGATAATTTAAACAGTATGTTTACACTGGCACATGAGATGGGCCATGCATTACACTCGTATTTTTCGGATAACGCTCTGAATTATCGGGATGCGCAATATACGATTTTCCTAGCAGAGGTTGCTTCTACTACTAACGAGGCGTTGCTAATGGATTATTTACTCAAAAAGTCTACAGATCCTAAAGAAAAAATGTATTTGCTCACCTACTATGCTGATCAGTTCCGGACAACGATTTTCCGGCAGACGATGTTTGCTGAGTTCGAGAAAATCATTCATCAGCGTGTTGAAGAAGGTGAATCGCTTACTCCACAAGATCTTTCGAGCATCTACTATGACCTGAATGTTAAATACTATGGTAAAGAAATGGTTGTAGATCAAGATATCGAGATGGAATGGGCGCGGATTCCGCATTTCTATAACAGCTTCTATGTTTATAAATACGCAACCGGCTTCTCAGCAGCGACTAGCTTTGCCAAACAAATTCTTGAAGAAGGCAAACCTGCGGTGGATCGTTACCTCGGCTTCCTGAAGAGTGGCGGCAGTGACTACTCCATTAATATTCTGTCTAAAGCTGGTGTTGATATGTCTTCTCCTGAGCCGATTCGCGAAGCAATGAGTGTCTTCGAAGATGTTATCGCTCAAATGGAACAGTTGACCAAATAAGGCAGAGAGCTTAGTATTGCATTAATCCCTTGCCCTATTTGGGCAAGGGATTTTATTCTGTTATATCCCCTGAGGAGGAAGAATTCAATGAGAATTCAATGGTCTTTAATTGCAGGTCTAATCTTCGCGCTGCTAACAGCCATATTTGCAGTCATCAACGTGGATCCCGTTCAAGTCAATTTCGGTTTTGATGTAGTTAATATACCGCTGATCCTAGTTATTCTGGGCTGCGCGTTAATTGGTGGAATCATCGTGGGTTCTTACGGTATTTTTCGCCAGTACAAGCTACAAAAACAAATTAAAAGCTTAAATGCTGAGCTAACCAAACTTCGTGATGCCGACACTTCTTTAGATTCTTTTAACACAGACAATGATGGCCTAACAGGAGGACTTAACTAATGATTACTATTCAACCAAACGAAGATTACATACTCTCAATCCTAAAAAAATTACTTGATACACCGAGCCCCAGCGGCTTCACAGCACAAGTAATGAACCTTGTTGCCGAAGAAGCGGCAGCATTAAATGTACCGCTAAGCTGGAATGAAAAAGGCGGCGTAATTCTAACCGTCCCAGGCCTAGATCCTTCCCGTACAATCGGCATCAGTGCTCACGTGGATACCCTTGGAGGCATGGTTCGCTCTATTAAATCTGATGGTACACTGCGACTAACCTCTGTTGGTGGCTTCACAATGCACAGCATCGAGAATGAATATTGTGTGATCCATACCCGCAGCGGCAGAACCTATACTGGAACCATCTTAACCAGCCATCCATCCGTTCACGTATATCCTGATGCTCGTGATTTCAAACGTTCAGAAGAGAACATGGAAGTACGGATTGATGAGCCAGTATCTAACAAAGAAGATGTACTTAAGCTAGGCATCTCTGTTGGTGATTTCATTTCCTTCGATGCACGTGCGGTGATTACACCTAGCGGGTATATTAAATCCCGGCATCTGGATGACAAAGCTAGCGTGGCTGCCCTTCTTGGCCTGCTGGAAAGCATGAAGCGCGAAGGCTGGAAACCGCTCCACAACCTTTCTTTCCTCATCTCCAACTATGAGGAAGTGGGACATGGCACATCTTGGATTCCTGGCGAGATTAATGAAATGATCGCAGTCGATATGGGTGCTATGGGCGATGATCTTAGCTGTAAAGAAACCGATGTGTCCATCTGTGCAAAGGATTCTTCCGGCCCTTATGATTATGTTATGACTGGCCGTTTGATTGAGCTGGCAGAAGCACTTGCTATTCCTTATGCCGTTGATATCTATCCCATGTACGGCTCTGATGCTTCCGCTGCCCTTCGAGGCGGCAATAATATTCGTGCCGCACTGATCGGCCCAGGCGTACACGCCTCCCACTCCATGGAACGTACACATAAGCAAGCTGTAGTAAACACTGCTAAGCTTCTCGCTGCTTATGTGGGCACTAACTGAGTCAAGCACTGGCAAGCTAACGCAGCTCTGGAGACGTAGACAATGGCTGATCGTTTCACTTCTGCTGCTCTTGGTAGCAGCGTCAGTGCTCTCAATGATCCTGTTATCCAGAAATCTCACGGAAGATCCCTTTGCTGATCTTCCTCACGCCTACTCCTATTCAGAGGCTGTAAGTCCAGAAAATGTTCAACTCTATATGATGTCACTTTCGCCAGATGATGTTCAACTCAGAGCCGCTGGTGCACCTCTTCAGCAAGTTATGGCTTATGGGATTAATGGAGGCTTCTTCTATGAAGACGCACTCCTCTCTATTGCTATAATGAATGATGTCCCCACTAACGGGGTTAAAAAGGCATACGGCTCCGGCTGGTTTAACGCTAAATATGCACGCGGAACCCTGGTCTGGGATGGTGCCAGTCGTAGCTTTTCGGTACAAGTCGTCTCATCGGGAGAAGAATTGAACGTTACGGATCGCCAGCATTATTTTGCGCAAGGCGGCATTAGTATGAATCTTAAGCATGAAGATGTCTGGGAAGCTGTGATCGCGAAAGAACATCTTCCTTATGCTGATGAGCAACGAATGCGCTCAGGCATGCTGTATGATGATAATGGCAAGCTGTGGCTGATTGTTACGCCAACACTCTCGACGGCGGCAGAGTTCCGCACAGCCATCCTACAGAGCGTGCCTGCTGAAGGTCTCGAAGGTATCTTTCTTGATGGAGATGGCTCCTCACAGATGAATGCTGATGAAATCATCTTACCTGGCGACTCTCGTGCTGTGGTGCAAATGATTGCGGTGGACGGAACGAAATAAAGGATGCTGGAATAGTCTCTTGCAATTAAAAACAGAGTAGGAATTCTCCAATAATTGGAGCACCCTACTCTGTTTTTTTGTTGACTGGCAGTAACTGTGTCCGGGATCAATCCCAGACTTGCTCCAGCCTATCTGAGTAATATGAAATGGCCTTACTATAGCTTCTTATTCCTTCATCCGCTGAGGTTTCAGCCAGCAATTTAAGCAAAATCCCCATAGCCAGACTATGATCTCCGAGATTATGCAAGGTCATCGCAAGGAACACCGGAAACTCCTTATTCTCTGGGTATTCATGAACGGCCTGCTCCAATATTAATTTGGAGTTTTCATATTCTCCGAGTGTTCGGTAGGTGCTGCCCAGTCCCAATAAAGCGCCGACTCTCTGCTCCGAAGATAAGCCTAGTGTTAGGCTTTTCACATAATAGGGTACTGCCCCGCGTTCCAGGCCGAGCACATCATGCGTCCAAGCTAATTGATACAGAAGTTCAGCATCATTACTATTCTGCTCATATAGCTCTAACAGCATCACTCTGGCTTCTTCAGCTTTACCTTCGTTTCGCAGGGTTACAGCTAACATAAGTTGATTCTTCAAACTGAGCCCTCCCTTATCGTCACACCAAGACAATCCGTTTTATGCTTTACCAGCGATTTTCTCTGCAAGCTCATTCAGATAGGTCCAGCGCTCCATTAGACGCTCCAGCTCGGCTTCGGCAAGCCGCTGCTCTTCCATTAACTCCTGCAGTCTCCCAGAGTCAGCAAACGCTGCTTCCATCTTGGCACTAATATCCGTCAAGCGCTGCTCTGCAAGCTCGATCTGCTCGTCAATTCCCTCATATTCACGCTGTTCCTTAAAGCTGAATTTGAGTTTGGTCTTAGGCGCTGAGGATGGCGCTGTGTTATTACTAGCATCTGTAGTCTCTTTACGCTTTGCATTTCCGTCATCTTTGTTCGATTCTGCATGGCGTGAAGAGACATTTTTGGCCAGCCATTCTTCATATTCCGTATAATCGCCAACATGAATCCGGATATCACCATTTTCAAAAGCGATCAGCTTATCTATTGTACGATCCAGGAAATAACGGTCATGGGATACTGTGAAGACTACGCCCGGGAATTCATCCAGATAGTCTTCTAAAACAGCCAGCGTTCCGATATCCAAGTCGTTCGTAGGCTCATCCAACAGCAACACGTTTGGAGCTCCCATCAATACACGAAGCAGATACAGGCGCCTTTTTTCGCCACCTGACAGTTTGGAAATCGGCGTCCATTGCATCGCAGGAGGGAACAAGAAGCGTTCAAGCATTTGGCCTGCCGTAATGACGCTACCATCAGCCGTTCGTATGACTTCCGCTTCTTCCTTCACATATTCAATCGCTCGCATGCTGTCATCCATATCCTGATGTTCTTGCGTAAAATAACCCAACTTAACAGTCGCGCCAAGCTGAACCTCTCCCTTATCCGGCTGCAGCTTACCTGCAATCAGATTCAGAAGGGTTGATTTACCGCTGCCATTCGGACCTACAATACCTACGCGGTCTTGGGGTACAGCAATATAGGTCAGATCTTTAATCAACTGACGGCCATCCAGCGATTTCGACAGTTCATTGATTTCAATGATTTTACGACCCAAACGTGTGGATGCCACCGAAATATCCAGCGAACCGTTCGAACTGCTACCTGTACTTTCTTTCAGCTTCTCAAAACGGTCGATTCTTGCCTTCTGTTTCGTTGATCGAGCTTTAGCTCCACGACGAATCCAAGCAAGCTCCGTACGTAGCAGGTTCTTACGCTTTTGCTCCGCAGAAGCTTCACGTTCTTCACGGTCGGCTTTTAGCTCTAGAAAACGGGAATAGTTGGCCTCATAACGGTATAACTGTCCTCCGTCCAGCTCTAGCATGACACTTGCGACACGCTCCAGGAAGTAACGATCATGCGTTACCATTAAGAGGGCGCCACGCCGTTTCTGTAAATATTGCTCTAGCCAAGCCACGGAGTCCGTATCAATATGGTTCGTAGGCTCATCCAGAATAAGTAGCTCAGATGGCGTAATCAGGGCAGCCGCAAGTGCTACACGTTTCCGTTGACCACCAGACAGTGTATCCATCAGTGCATCGAATTTCACTATACCCAGCTTAGTAAGCACGCTCTTAGCTTCACTCTCCAAATGCCAAGTACCTGCCGCATCGATAGCCTGTCCAATCCGCACCAGTTTGCCTTCCAGTTCTGCGTTACCTGGTTCTTTTTCAAGGCGAGACATAGTCTCCATATACTCACGCATGGTAGCAAGATCTGGATCCTCTCCGGCGAAGACCTGTTGCAGTACCGTATTTGTCGGCTCATAAGGAGGGTTCTGTGCCAAGTACTGCACTCTAACATTATTTCCGATCGCAATTTGCCCACCATCCGGAGTATCCAGACCGGCAATAATACGTAAAAACGTTGATTTACCCGTTCCATTCACACCGATCAAACCAATTTTATCCCGATCGTCCATACCAAATGAAGCATCACTAAAAAGTACTTTCTCACCATAACTTTTGGAAAGATGTTCCACGGTCATAATATTCATGCTATTTCCTCGCTTGCCTTATATTTTCATAAAACCGGTCGCAGCATAGTGCTGCTATTCCACCGATCTATCGTCCTGACCTAAATTCAAGTAATCCATTGCCCCTTTAATAAAAAGACCCGCAGCGAAACCAGCACGTTTATACGCATCTTCTTCCTTAAAAGATGGATCGAACAAAATATCCATCTTCAGCCGATCCAACATCCCTATGTAGGACTGCGCCATAAGCTCAGGCTCAGACGCTCCGCCCTCCAGCAACACCTTCACCACTGCCTGCATATATTCTTCCATAAAAAGCGTCATATACGCCACAAGCTCTGGGTTATTGTTAGGTGCACGGAAAAAGAGCTTCGTGTGTCGCTTTCGCTCATAATAATAGTAAAGATGATGTTTGGCGATGATCGACAGTTTACCTGCCAAAGTATCACTATCCTTCAGCTTTTCCTGTAATTGCTGAAGGAATCCCTCACAATCCCGGCGCGTTACCGCCATGAACAATTCTTCTTTACTCTTAAAATATAAGTAAACGGTGCCCTTAGCAATTCCGGCCTGAACCGCAATTTCCGACATCTTCGTTTCGTAAAATCCACCTGAACCGAAGAGCTCGTATGCGGCATCCAGAATGGCAGTATGTTTATGATTGGACGTGCTGCTCATCGGTTCCTCCTTTAAAACATCATTCCACACAGTAAAGCAATAGCCCCTCCGACGATAGAGCTAATAGCATTAACTGCATCATTGGTCATCCACTTCCAGCCACGTGCGTTTTCAACCTTTTTACCGCAGTGATGTGTACTTTCCACTTCGCGTCCGCATACGGTGCAGCGATTCATCTGCTGAACGGTTGCCCCAAGAATAGAATCCGTGAACGCACCCGCAAGACCTCCAGTGAGTCCAGCCAATGTAAGCAACAAGAAGGATTGATCTGACATGCCGGATATCATCCGCAGCAGCCATGAAGATGCACCGATAAGTGCACCTCCTGCGGCAGCGGCCAGCGTGCCCAGGCTGGATACGCCACCCGAGGCACCGGCCGGAAGTATTTTACCTGTGAGGACAGACCGAGGTGACTTCTTGCTGAGTGTACCAATCTCCGTAGCCCATGTATCAGAGGTTACCGTTGCCATCACCCCGATAAACAAAAATTCCCAATGTTCCATCGGAACCATCGCATTCAGTAGAACGAAAACCATCCCAAGCCCGCCATTAGCAAAGACCTGCCCAGCATCTCGGCGACCCGTCTTGGCATAAGTCTGCTCAAGCTCTGCCTTATTATCATGATGAAGCTTAGACAACAGGCTTGAAGAGATGAAAAAAATTAACAATATTCCAAACCAAAAGGCATTTCCAGCACCAAAATAGATGGTCCCCATAGCTACCGCGGCAAGCATGCCGGAGAGACTTAAGGATTGTTTCCTATAAGCCGCTCCCGCAACTAACAAAGCGCCAAGGGCGCCAATAATCCATAACATAGATTCAACTCCAACAGATGTTTTTAGCCGATCAGGCAAGTCCCCATCAGCTTGTCACCCCAGTACAATTCAAAAGAATCTCCTGATACGGTAGGGCCTACACCTTCTGGTGTTCCTGTGAAAATCACATCGTCTTTACCCAGCCCGTAACGCGCAGCGATAAAATCGACAACTTTTTGGAGCGAAAAAATCATGTTTTTAACATTTCCTCGCTGAACTTCAACACCATTTTTTAAAACCGTGAAATCCGTTCCTTCTAGCTCTTCCTTGTCAGGAAATGCAATGTAAGGTGTGAGTGGAGCAGCGTTCTTAAAGCCTTTAGCCGGTGTCCAAGGCAGACCTTTCTTCTGCAGATCATTATGCACATCACGCAGTGTGAAATCTAGTCCCAGTGCCATAACATCCACCAGATCCTCCACGCTCATACCCGGTACATAATCACGCGCGATCCGTAGCACAAGCTCTCCTTCATAATGAACCTGGCCTGAATCCTTTGGAAGCTGAATGACTGCTTTATCGAGGGAAACCGCCGCATGTGAGGGCTTCAAAAAAATGAGTGGCTCTACGGGGACGTTATTTCCTAATTCCTCCGCATGTAGCTTGTAGTTCCGTCCAACACAATACAAATTATTAACAGCAGCGCACACAGACAATCAGCTCTCTTTCCCATCGAATTGGATTATTTATACTTTTAGAAATGTGTCGCCCCAGATATCCGGACGGTTTGTACAAATCATTATATCAGAATGCATATCTGCTAAGCGACGCATCTCTTTCTCTTTGTTCACAGTCCAGGCCATAATCTTCACCCCTTGCTCCGTCAAAACCTTAGCCAATCTAGGATTTAGACGCGAGAAGCTAATCGACAAAAGAGAACATTCCAGTTCACGCAGCCTTCGAGCAGGATTACCAAATCTTGAATCAAAAATTAAGCCTGTACGAAAGTGAGGGTCTATTTCCTTGATTTTTTTCAACACATCTTTGTCAAAAGAGGTCAAAATCACGTCGTCCCGCATGCCTTTAGAGGAAATAAGATCCGTCACCTTCTGCTCGATGCCAGGATACATATTACCCACTGTTTTCAGTTCAATATTGAGACGCAGTCTACCAGAGGCTAAGGTAAGCACCTCTTCCAAGGAAGGCACCCGCTCTCCCCGAAAAGAACGCCCTTTCCAGCTACCCGCATCGAGACGCCGGATATGTTCCCAATCCATATTCTTCACCTTACCATGACCATTGGTTGTACGGTCCAGTGTGAAGTCATGAATGACAACAGGAACACCGTCCTTGGAGAGCTGGACATCCAATTCCATCCAGTGGACAAAAGGCATGGCAATGGCCATCCGGATTGCTGCTAATGTATTCTCCGGAGCTTTACCGGAAAATCCCCGATGGGCAACACACAAATTGTTCATCATAAGGACCTCCCAGGAACCCTATTTTGTAACTTGAGTGACTTTACCGTCACTGTCGATCTTAACTCGACCAGCAGATAAAGACTCTACTTTTTTCAGCAAAAGCTGTCCGTTCACCTGATTCATGGGCACGGGCTGAGCTAGCTCAGCAGTCATAGGCTTCAGCTGTAATGAACATTGACCTTTTTTACTGCATTCCGCCTGAAAAACAGCAGTTTCCCAAGTGGCGGGTACTGTTGATCTCGTAAAAATAAAATTACCGGTGCTGTAGGCGATCCACTTGCCTTTGTATGGCTCCACACCTTGCAATACATGCGGGTGACCACCAATGACAAGATCGGCTCCCGCATCGACAAAACTACGTCCAAGGGTCTGCTGAATATTATCAAACTGCTCTACCCGTTCTTTGCCCCAATGGACAACTACGACAACCAAATCAGCTTTTTGTTTAGCTGCAGCAATCGCTTTAATTCCTTCTCTACTATCATATACTGAAGCAAGCCCCGGTTTATTTTTACCCGCCATCCAGTCCGATGCAGGAATCACCCGTGTGAACCCCAGCAGGGCGATCTTAATCCCTTTACGCTCAAAATATTGTGCTGAGAATGCTTCCTTACTGTTGAGTCCAGCACCAACATAAGGAATGCCTCTTTCTGACAGATGACTAAGCGTGTCTCGCAGACCTTCTTCCCCTTGATCCAGCGTATGATTGTTCGCCATATTTACTGCATCCACTCCGGCTGCTTTAAGAGCATCTAGTGCTTTAGGCGAGCCTTTGAATACGTATTGCTTATTAGCGGCGCCAACCCCACCCGTGGTCACAGGAGTCTCCAGATTCACGACCGTTAGGTCATCCTTCTTGAACATTCCATCGAGCGCGGCATACGAATAGTCGTAACCTTTCTTTTCGAGCAATTCCCCGGCTTTCCCCGAAAAAATAACATCTCCACCAAAATTCAAGGTCACTGTAGTGCCAGAAGCCTGGTCATCTGATGGAAGTCCAGACACAGAACCACTATCTGCGACTTGGGAGCTACCTTCATCTGGCGAAGGGGTCTCAGTTGGTACAGGTGCCTGTGTTTCAACATTTTCTTCTCTCTTTGGCTCGGGTGTAGGTGTAGCTTCCGGAGTTACCGTTGGAGAAGGAATGGGAGACTCCGTGGCTTCAGGCGTTGCAGTCACTACAGGTGCTGTCTCCTGAGCAGTACTATCCGGCGTAGGCAAAGCCGTCATTTGTGCCACTGGAGGCGGCTCAGAACTTCCCTTGAATCTGTCATCCAAAAAACTATAGCTGAGCGCCACAATAATCATCAGAAGTAGACCTGCATTGACCCACATCCAGGCCGTTCTGCGCTTACGCTTGCTCTTATGTTTGCTCTTCTGTCTAGAACGCGATCGCGGCGGATACATTGTTTCTATGATCTCCTCTACTCTCAAATTGGTTCTATTATAGCATATCTAGCACCTGTCCCTCCAAATAAGAGAGTCCGCCAAGTATAAACGCTCTCGGCGTCCTTTTAAGGACGGTGAGTGTTTAAGCGAGAAATATAAGACATAAAGTA
>NZ_NFUX01000036.1:0-70671 GCF_002264385.1 Paenibacillus sp. VTT E-133280 | reverse complement strand
CCAGGGTTCGAGCCCCTGAGAGTCCATCCTAAAAGAAACGGCAGAAATGCCGTTTTTTTGTTGTTTAGGGACGGAGTGGCTTTTTATACTTTGGGTAGAAAAAACGTTCATTGCAAGGAGAGCCGTGCGGAAACATAGCTCCCGGTGCAAAAGCCGCTTTTAAGGGAAGCGGCTTTCGCATGATCAGTCAGGAAATAGACCGTATTCCTTTGTGAGAGGGCGGTCTATTTTTTTGCGCTGAGGTAAGATCCAGTGCTCTCTCCCGGTACATCGACGACCTCAAGACCAGGCATTGCTTCATCAAGCCAACAATAGACTCTAGTCGGGACGTGTGACTTAGGGTATTATGAAAGCGCAAACATATTTTCTGAGAAGTTATGAAAGCTACAATTTGGCTACAGAGCATAAAGGTAATGAACGGAGGATACGATGGAAAACTGGTTGGGTAAATCGTTAAAGCAGAAGCTGAGCTTGTTGATTATTATTTCGGTATTGGTACCGGTGTTGTCTCTGGGACTGTTCTCCTATTATATTGCTGAAAGTTTAACGGAGGAGAAAGCGAAAAGTTCAGGCATGAACACGCTTCGGCAAATTGGGGCCTATTTGGAAAATATGGTGAGCGATGTTGAGAATCTATCACTATTCCTCATCGGCCACCCGGATGTCCAAAGCTATTTGAAAACACCGGAATATGATTTGTTAAAGCAAACCTCCATCGTTAATTTACTTACAACATTATCGATTTCCAAACCATATATCGCCAATGTCATGATTGAATCGAATGAAGATAACAAACCGTCGGTTTCCTTCAGATCCGTACTCGATTCAGAATGGGCCGATATTCAGAGCGAATATCCCGGTTATTATGAAGAATATCCCAAGTGGTGGTCTCCGGTGCATCATTTCGTTACGTCGGACGGTAAGGAGGATGTCATTACGATGTCGCGGCCGATTCGCAGCACATCCAAATATTACAGTATCGGCATGCTTAAAATTAGCTTGACGCAATCGGTTATCTCTAACCATTTAAAGCAAGCTGGACTAGAGGGGGAAGGCGTCGCCCTGCTGTTGGACGGACAAAATCAGATATTGGCTGGGCCAGAAGGATATTCGACTAACAAGAACTTAAACGAGTATTTCCCCGGAATAGTTGATTTCAAGGGGAAATCGGGTTCGTTCGATTACCGGGAAGCGGAGGAACGGAGTACAGTACTGTACTATCAGATGCCGAATGTTAACTGGAGGCTCGTAGGGATCATTCCGGCAAAAGCTTACAGAGCGCAGAACCAGTATTTTTTAACGTTAACTGCAATTGCAGTCAGCATTTCCATGCTCTTTGTCATCGCTTTCGTCCTTGTACTTATTCAAAAGGTGACGAAACCGCTGTCTGCATTAACGAAGTTTCTTAGAAATTCCAGCCCGGACGAGCCGCTGCCGACACTGCCCGTCACATCAATCGATGAGGTTGGACAACTGATTATTAGCTATAATCGGATGAGCTCGCGAATTATTAATTTAACCGATGAGGTGAAGCTGAACGAAGCGTTGAAGAAGGAAGCAGATATGTCGGCGCTTCAAGCGCAGATCAATCCGCATTTTCTATATAATACGTTGTCGTCAGTCCACTGGATGGCGCTAATGAAGGGAGAAGAAAGAATCGCGGATATGGTTGGCTCATTGAGTGATTTTCTTCGGTTCAGTTTAAATAAGGGACAGGAATATTGTGCAATCAGCCAAGAAATTCTGCATGTAGATCATTATGTGAAGATTCAGTCCATTCGATATCCAGATAAATTCGATTACGAGGCGGATATTCCGGCGGAGCTGCTGGATCTGAGAATGCTGAAGCTGCTGCTCCAGCCGCTAATTGAAAATGCGATGCTTCATGGCATTTTGAAAAGAGAGGGTAAAGGAAGCATTATTGTTAAAGCGTTGTCTGCGGGAGAGCGTATAACATTTATTGTTCAGGATGATGGTGTCGGCATGAGTAAGGAAAGAGTGGAGCTGCTAAGGGAGAAGATAAGCGCAAATTTGGGCATTGATCCGCTGAAGAATAATGACTCGGCAGGCAGCAGCTACGGATTGCGTAATGTGCATAATCGGCTACAGCTTCATTATGGGCACGAAGCTGGCTTGCGGATTGAAAGTGCAGAAGGTAGCGGCACTAAAGTTAGCTTTACGATTATTCCGCTCCAATCAGAAATCAAATAGATTGCAACCTTTGTGGGGAAGAAGGAGAGTCTGCATATGAAGCTTTTAATTGTAGATGACGAAGTCATTATTAGGACCGGCATTAGCACGGTTATTAAATGGGAAGAGAATGGCATTGAGCTGCTTGTGCCGGCTGCTTCCGCAGAGGAAGCTTTGATGCGCATTCCGGTTGAGTGTCCTGACATCATTCTAACCGATATTCGGATGACGGGAATGACGGGATTGGAATTATCTCGTGAGGTTAAGCGGAATTTTCCTTACATTGAAATTGTTATATTGTCTGGATTCGATGATTTCGCATATGCACAGCAAGCGATGCGGGAAGGCATAAGTGATTATTTGCTTAAAAATAGCCGTCCTGGCGATATCATGACTGCGGTTATGCGCGTGAAGCAGCGTATCGTCAGCAGAAGGGAGGCTGATCATCAAGGCGCCATCCATCAAACGGCATTCCGTTGGAAGCAGCTAGATCGGTTTCTTCGCGGGGACAATCTCCTGACGGAGCGTGAAAGTGAGGAACTGTTGATCTATTATCCTGAGCTGAGGCTCGGATCGGATATGGAGAAGCTAGAGCTATGGCTAGTGACATCAGCGTCTCCACTGACCATGAAGGAGGAGACGGAAAGTGAAATGAATGAGGCGGCTGCGATGATTAGGGATTCACTTGGCTGTGTCATTCTGGATTGGGAATATGGATGGCTGCTTATTTTCCGCAGGGGGCAGCCGGGCGCGAAGCGATTGGTTAAGGCGTCGATGGAGCGGGCGGAGCGCGTTTATCGCCAGCCTTTTTTTGCAGCATGCGGTGTATGGGCCAGCAATGTGGCAGAATTGAGGGAGTCCCTTCGTACCGCCGAACATACCACCTCTTTCCGATGGTTAGCAGAGGAAGCAAGGCTGCTGGTTTATGAGGATATTAAAGACCGGAAAGGAATGCGGACCGTTTGTACGGAAGAAGTGGAGAGTAAGTTAACCGCCGTTCTGAGAAGCGGAAGCCGAGAAGTCGTACAGCAGTGGATTAAAGGTGAACTGGCGGGCATTAGGCAGGATACGGAAGCGACGCCTAGTTCGGTTCAAGCGTATTTGCATTCGTTGATCGTTGGGGGATACCGCTGGTTAGAGCGTGCAGCGGCATCCGTGGGTCAATCGATGCCGAAGCTTCCGCAGCTTGAACAGCTGGATATGAAGCTGCTTTCAACGAATCCAGAAGAAATACTGCAGCAGATGCTGCTTGCAATCCATGCGCAGTATGAACGATTAAATGGGAGCAGAAATGAAGCCATAAACCGAACTGTGGCTTATATACGCGAGCATCTTGCTGACAGCTTGTCTTTGGCACAGGTAGCGGCAAGCGTACATATGAATCCAAACTATTTTAGCAAGCTGTTTAAACAGGAAACAGGTAAAAACTATATTGAGTATGTAACGGAAGCGAGAATGGAATGGGCTAGCCGTTTGTTGAAGGAAACGCCGGCGAAGGTAAGCGAGATCGCTAGGCGGGTAGGTTACGAGGATATGAAGCATTTTAACCAGCTTTTTAAGCGGTACAGTGGTGAAACACCTTCGCAATATCGATCAAGATGAATGGCCGAAGGTGAAAATATCCCCCGTAAGCGCTTAATTATCCCCCCTACGACTTATCGTCTGTCTTATCTATACTAGGGTTATCACTAAAGGGGGAATATTCGAATGAAGAAGAGATTTGCGTTTGTAACGACAATTATCTTGATGATTGCCCTTTTGGCAACCGCTTGCAACAATGGCGGAAAAACGGAGCAGGGCAATGAAGGCAACAAGGGCTCTGAAGAAAAGACGAAAATTTCAATATGGCATAACTTCGCGGGTGATGACCTTCGTGCCAAAGCGGTTAGAGACCTGATCGACAAGTATAAAGCGGAACATCCAGATGTTGAGGTAGACGCGCAAGCGATCCCGGTTGACGGTTATCGTCAACGCCTAAGCACAGTGGCTGCAGCAAATGAAATGCCAGACGTATTTTTCGTCTATGCGGGCAGCCAATCCCAAGAGTTCTATGATGCCGGGAAGCTTCAACCGATTACAGAGTTGATGGATAAATACCCAGAATGGAAGAACAATTTCTTGGCAGGGGCATTCGACCGCTATGAGTTTGAAAAAGGACAAATTTTCACAGCACCGCTCGGGATGTCAGCAACTTCGTTCATGTATTACAATAAAGATCTTTTCGAGAAGCATAGTGTAAAAGTGCCGACGACTTGGGAAGAGATGATGACTGCGATCAAAACGTTCAACGACAACGGCATTACGCCGATTGCCCTCGGCAATAAAGCGCCATGGGTTGCACAATCGACGATTATCGGTTCGTTGGCTGACCGCGTGACAGGCACGGAATGGTTTTTGAAAGCTGCAGCTCAAGATGGAGCGTCTTTTACAGATTCTGTGTTCATTGATGCATTGGGTAAGTACAAAGAGCTCGTTGACAATAAAGCGTTTCAAGATGGCGCAAACAGCATCGACAACACACAGGCAGAGCAATACTTCATTCAAGGCAAGGCAGCCATGATGATTAACGGTGCATGGTCACTTACGAATCTTGCAGCATCCTCAACACCTGAGCAATTAGCACCTATCGAAGTCACAACTATGCCTGGCATCGAAGGTGGAGCAGGCAAAGCGAATACACTTTCGGGCGGCGCTGGCGCTGGCTTCGCGCTTAACAAAAATACAAAAGGTGCACAAAAGCAGGCAGCACTTGATCTAATCTACGCAGTAAGCGGACCGGACGGCCAAAAGGCGATTGCAGAAAGCAACTCGATGGTTATGTACAAAGTAGAACTGGATAAGTCGAAAGTAAGCCCGCTTTACTTCAAAGCTTACGAATTGGCTGTGAATTCTGAAATTACACCGGTATATGACGCCTATTTATCTGCTGAAGCAGGCGAGGTGATTAACAACGGTCTTCAAGAGCTTATGATGGGTGGTAAGCCGGAGGATGTTGCTAAAAAACTGCAGGATGCGCAAGCGCGTTCGACTAAAAAGTAATCAGACAAAAGCAAGTAAAGGAGGCTGCCGCCATGCCTGCATCATTGCGCAGCAGAAGCTTCGTCATCATGGCGCTGCTTCCTGCACTACTCATTTTTATCATCTTTGCGATCGTCCCGATTTTTTGGTCAGCGTACTACGGGTTTTTTGAGTGGAAGGGACTCGGTGCTGCCAAGCTTATCGGGTTGGATAATTATCGAATGATATTAGAGGACCCTGTTTTTTGGAGAGCGCTGAAAAACAATCTGATCCTTGTTGTCTCGGCAGTAATAGGTCAAGTATCGGTCGCATTGCTGCTGTCATTGCTCCTGCTTAAGAACACGATGTTCAATCGCTTGATGCGCTCCGCCGTATTTCTCCCGATGGTGCTGTCTACAGTCGTCGTCGGCCTTATCTGGGGTTATATTTATCACCCGCAAATTGGTTTACTGAATCAATTATTGGAGACGCTGGGACTGGAATCTTGGACTCGAACTTGGCTAGACGACCCTAAAATCAATATGTTTGCCGTATCGATTCCGATTAACTGGGCAAATATCGGGCCATATCTTATCATTTTCATCGCTGCACTCCAAAATATTTCTTCGGAAATTAATGATGCTTCGAAGATCGATGGGGCGATTGGTTGGAGGAAGCTATTTTTCGTAACGCTCCCGATGATTTGGGGAACGGTTGTTGTAACCATCGTACTGTGCATATCTGGGAGCTTAAAGGCATTCGACCATGTTATCGTCATGACGCGTGGCGGACCTGCACAATCTACAGAATTGCTCGCCACATATATGTACAATAACACCTTTACGGTATACCGTTACGGCTACGGCTCTGCGGTATCCACAATGATTATTCTGATTAGCGCCGTGCTCATTGGCCTAAATCACATCATCACGAAGAGACGCGGGTAATGGGCGGTCGGCTAATGTTAGCCCGGCCGATGAAGGAGTGAATCGCTATGCAAGTAATGATAAACGCTCGGTCGGAGAAGAGGAGGGGCTCGCTGTTACGTAAGCCGATTTCCGGAATTGCGAAAATCATTCTGTTATTTTATGCCATAATTACATTGTATCCGCTATACTGGTTAGGAATAAGTGCATTCAAGTCGAATCAGGAATTTTTCAATCGTCCTTATTCCTGGCCGCAGCATTGGCAGCTCGACAACATAACCCGGGCATGGGATCTCGGAAATATGGGCCGGGCGGTGCTCAACTCCACAGTAGTTACTATGTCAGCGCTACTGCTAACTATTGTGCTCGGCATGCTTGCTGCTTATGTGCTTGCCCGATTCCCATTCAAGTGGAGTGGAGCTGTAAAAGGATTGTTCTTGCTCGGCATGCTCATTCCAATTCATAGCACACTCGTTCCATTGTTTATTTTCATGAACAAGCTCGGGATGCTGAATACGTACTGGTCACTCATTCTGCCTTATACGGCATTTGAGTTACCAATTGCAATCTTCCTCGGAATGGCCTACATCGTATCTATTCCAAGAGAAGTAGAGGAAGCGGCGATGATCGACGGCAATGGCTGGTGGGGAATCTTCGGACGCATCATTTTCCCGCTGTCTCTGCCAATCGTGGCTACGATTACAATTCTTGCATTTTTAAGGTTTTGGAATGACTTCTCCTTCGCGCTCGTCTTTATTAATTCTCAAGCGCTGAAGACGCTGCCCCTCAGCTTGTCGCTCTTCTCCGACGGATTCGGAACGGACTACAGCTTAACAATGGGAGCGATGTTTATTGCTGCAATACCAACCATCGTCATCTTTTTGATCTTTCAAGAGCAAATTATGAAAGGTATGGTAGCAGGCTCGGTCAAAGGTTAACACCCTTGATCGAGTTTTTGGTGTAATTTTATACATATTTCATTCATGTGGAGGGATTGATAGTGAAGTTACATTTTATGGGGGAATTGAGCGAGCTTCAATCAGGGCTTCAGTTGCTGCTTGCCGAACTTAAGTCAGAATCGTCGGAGGACGGAATTCCCGTGTGGATAGAATCGTCTTCAGGAAAACTGGAAGTTGGCTATAATGGTAAAAGTGCATATATTCGTTACGGCGCTAAACATCAATTTTTCCGCGGCTTGGGATTGTTGATTCAGAAGTTTAGTGGCGGAGAGAAGTTTCAAATTACAGAGCAACAACAATTCGATGCGATTGGTCCGATGTTTGATTTGTCGCGCAATGGAGTGCTGACCGTTGAAAGCTTCAAGTTTATGCTGCGCAAAATGGCGCTGATGGGCTTGAATAGCGTCATGCTCTATTTGGAAGACACTTACGAGGTAGAAGATGAGCCTTATTTCGGCTATATGCGCGGCCGCTACTCTGCTGCTCAGTTGAAGGAAATCGACGATTATGCCGATCAATTCGGCATTGAAGCGTTCCCGAGCATTCAGACACTGGCTCATTTGGAGGAGTTTCTGAAATGGGAGCCGGTAAAGGAATATAAAGATACAAAAGGCGCGTTGCTAGTTGGAGCGGAGAAGACTGATCGTCTGGTCGAAAATATGATTGTCAGCATTAGCGCACCGTTCCGCAGCCGGAAAATCCACATCGGCATGGATGAAGCGGAAGAGCTTGGACGGGGTAAATTTTTGGATCGCAATGGACATATGAGCCGTTTTGATATTATGACAGGCCATCTGGAACGGGTGCTCGCAGTAACTCGACGCTTAGGGCTGAAAGCGATGATGTGGAGCGATATGTTCCTGAAGCTGGCTTCGGCGAACGGTGAAGATTATTACGGCCATGAGACGCAAATATCAGAGGACATGTCGAGCCGCATTCCGAAGGACATAGATATGGTTTACTGGGACTATAACCACGTCGAGGAGAGGGACTACGAAACATTGATCGCTAAACACCGGCCGCTCGGCAATAATCTTATTTTTGCGGGTGCGGTGTGGGTATTCAATACGTTCGGTGTCAATTACGGGCTATCCTTGCCGGCGACCGATGCAGCGCTGACGGTATGCAAGAAGGAAGGCATTCGCGAAGTTTATGCGACGATGTGGGGTGACGATGGAATGGAGAGCAATCCGTACATCGCTTTGCTCGGCTTGCAGTTTTATGCGGAGCATGCCTATTCTTCGTCCACGCCGACTGACGAGGTACTGGCCGAGCGCGTTCGGTTCTGCACCGGCATCGAGGCAGATGCTTACATGGGGCTGAAGTATTTGGACGAGACACCAGGAGCTGCACCAAATAATCAGAAGCAGAGCAATCCGTCTAAGTTTCTGTTGTATCAGGATGTACTGCTGGGGCTGTTCGACAAACAGATTGATGGGTTAGATATGACGGCACATTATGCATGGACAGAAAGTGAAATTGCTAGCCGCAGAAAGCCTGAGGCAGAGCTGGATTACTTGTTCGAGGTGCCGCAAAAGCTGTGTGCGGTGCTGAAGCAGAAGAGTGAAATCGGGCTTGAGCTGAAGCGGGCTTATGACAGTGGCGACAAGGCATTGCTTAGACGGATTGCTGAGGACGTTTTGCCCGAAATCTCTCAGTCAGTACTAAAGCTTCGCGCCGCACACCGGAAGCAATGGCTATCGATGTTCAAGCCGTTTGGCTGGGAGGTGCTCGATATTCGTTACGGGGGCATCGTAAGCCGGCTGGATACAGCGAGCATGAGGCTGTTAGAATATGCGGACGGAAAGCTCGAGCGGATCGAGGAGCTGGAGCAGGAACGATTGCTGTATAGCACGACAAACCGCTTCACCGACAAAGGTGCAGGCTGGTGCAGCTATTATTACCGCATGGCATCGCCTAACGTCTTTTTCCATGTGATCAATCCATTCTAGGTTGAAGAATTATGAAATCGTATCGAAACTGAATTCGCAATACAGGAACTTTAAGGTATGATTTAAACGTAATACGTAAACCTAACAAACTAAGAATAGGTATAAACAAGTTGCCAGACCACAATTTTCTGTAGTCTGGCATTTTATTTAATGGGGGCACATCGTATAAAGTTGTTCCCACTGAATACTCCACACATGTGGAGTTCGCGAAACAGGGCTCCCGATGCAATAGGCACTTTTAAGGGCGGAGGCTTTCAGGTATTACAGGCAGCATTATTCTGTTGCGAGGATTATTCGATAGAGATTTGTCAAAATAAAAGACACCCGGTTTTGTTTGATCGGGTGTCTTTTTGCTGATTTAAAATATACAAAAAAATATTTTGTCACAAATTTATTTGTTCTTGTGAGTGATCCACCGCTTAGTTTACCAACCCACTAGTAGCTTGTTTTTCTTTCCATACCATTGTGATTAGAAGTCCAATAAACATAATGACAGCCGCAAAGAGATACGGATAGTTGATGTTTACATCAAATAATACTCCGCCTAATGCAGGTCCGATGATATTACCAAGGCTAGTATAGGTTGAGTTCATGCCAGCGACAAAGCCTTGCTCTTTTTCAGCCGTTTTTGATAAATAGGTCGTTAATGCTGGACGGAGTAGGTCAAAAGCGAGAAAGATGAAGCAGGTAACTAGCAGAACAGTTAAATAGTTATTGATCATGGTGGAGGCTACTGCTAAGGTTACGCCAGCAATTAAGCAGATTTGAATGAGTTTTTTTTCACCGAGCTTATCTACCATTTTACCGAATAAAAAGACCTGCACAACCACCCCGAAGATTGAGCTTATTGTAATGATGGTTGCAATATCCCGTGGAGTGAAGCCAAATTTATGATCAGAAAACAGGCTAAACACAGTTTCATATGCCGATAAACCAAAGGCGAGGACAAACACAATAATAAACGCAATAATATATGCTGGGTGAAACGAGCGTTTCAGATCACTGATAAAGTTGGTGTCTTTTTTAAGATTACTGATTTCCAAAAGCTGCTCTTTGGATAGTGGCTCTTTCAGAATAAATATCGACGAAATACAAGTGATTAAGGCGAAGCCAGCAGCAAAATAGAATGGAGCACGTATACCTAGTTCAGTAATAAATCCTCCGATTCCTGGGCCAATAATAAAACCAATACTAATGGCGGCAGAAACATAACCCATTGCCTTAGGTCTTTCCTCTACTGAGGTGATGTCCGCAACATAAGCAGTGACGGCAGGCATAATGAATGCACCAGCAATCCCTCCAAGAATTCTGGCAAAATAAAGAACGGATACATGTGTGCCTAAACCAAAGATTAATTCCGACGTGCTGAAGAGTACTAAGCCGATTACGATCATTTTTTTTCTGCCGTAAGTGTCAATCCATCGCCCAGCCAGAGGAGACATGAGTAATTGCGCGAACGCAAATGCTGCTACAAGATACCCCATCGTTTTACCTGACAAATGCATAATGTTCATAAAGGATGGCATAACAGGGACAATCAGTCCAACACCTAGAAAAACAATGAATATATTACTTAGCAAAATGAGTAAGACTGTTTTTTGTTCTTTCAATGGTTTCTTCATGAAGTAAATACCTCTCTTTGTAGAATCACAGCTGTGAAATACCTCTCCAAAATACGGTCCATGAGGCATTCAGTTTTTCATTTAAACGGATCTCATTATTGCCATACACAAGCTCAAGCATAATCGAATCAACTACACCTAAAAAGGCAAGCGTTGGGATGGAGGCTGCATCTTCCATGATGACTTTGGCATCGATCCAAGCTTGGAATTTACTTTCAAGTACGGGTTGAATCTTTTTCTCTGTGTCGATGACTTCTTCATCAATCGCTTTAGCAAGATGGGGCGGTGGAAAAAAAGAGATACGCAGCCAAAATTTTAACTGCTCGTTCTTTTGAAACATATCAATGACCAACTGCAGATATCCTAATAAATCCGTTTTAGGATTTTGAGTCCCCACCTTACTCAAATATTGTAGTTTGGATGAAATTTCTGTCTCTTTAGCATCTTGTAAGACTTGTAGAAAGAGATCATCTTTCCCTTTAAAATGGGCATAAAGTGATTGTTTTTTCATCCCGACTTGCTCAGCAATTTGAGACAAAGAAGCACCTTCATACCCGTGAGTTGTGAAGCATTTCAAAGCAATGTCTTTAATCTCTTTACTTTTCAAAAAAATTCACCTCAATATTAACGAACGTTCGTCAGTTATACTATCAAATTAAATTATTTTATGCAAATGAAAATTAACTCCACAATGCATAGTATGGCTAAAATCCATTGAATTCCTTAAGCATTTCGGTAAAGGTCTCAAGCTGCTGGTTATCCCATTGAGCAATACGCTCGTAAAATACGAACTCCTTATCCTGCAGCGCAGCAAAGGTTTGTTGTCGTCCAAGCTCTGTGAGCGCAAGAAGTACAGCTCGACGATCATGTGGAGAGTCTTCCCTTTTAACATACCCTAAATTCTCAAGCTGTTTGAGAAGACGACTAACCGAACTACGATCCATAGCTGTTGCTTCCGCCAAAGCAGAGGCGCTAGTCGGACCATAGGAATACAGCCAACGGACGATATGGAAAGCAGCAGGTTGTATAGAAGAATCGAAAGCGGCGGCAGTTCTGACATTCAGTGCATGTGAGGCGCTAATAAGCGCATTAATTTGTTCGCCGAGCTTTAGCTCGAGTTGTCCTCTTAACGTATCTTTGCGTTCGACATTCATTGGTTGAACCACCTAACGTAGATTATTATTCAAAAATTTTATACTTTTAATTAGTTGACATATATCAACCACTTGAATATAGTTGACATATATCAATTATATGTTTTCGATAACATCCTGTCAAAATGAACTTGCAGCTGTTTTAGTCCTATATAAAGGAGAATGAAGATGACGACAAAACCGATTATTGTAATTACTGGAGCTACAAGTGGTTTGGGACAACTCGTTGCCATTGAAATGGCAAAGCGTGGTTCTCATCTTGTTCTGACTGCTAGGAGTGAAAGTCGCGCAGAAGCTACTCAGAAAATGATTACAGAGAGCGTACCTGCTGCCGAAATAAATTTTTTCTATGGGGACTTATCCTTAATGAAGGATGTCAGTCGTTTGGGGCAAGAAATATCTGACGCATATCCGAAGATAGACGTGTTATTAAATAACGCAGGACTTCATGCGTTTGAACAGCGGATCACTTCTGAAGGAATATCAGAAATGATGGCCGTGAACTATTTTGCCCCATGGATATTGACTCATACTTTACAGCTTTCTTTGAAGGCAGCGGGAAGTGCAAGAATTATAAATGTAGCTTCTGAAGCTTCACGCAATCATGGAGAACTTAAGCTTCCGGAGGATTTGATAAATACATCTGATTTTTCGGCTAGAGGTTCGTCAGAGATATATGGAAAAACTAAGCTGCTTAATATCATGTTTACCGCTGAACTTGCTCGCCAATTCAAAGGAACCGGAGTTATTGTTCACGCATTAAATCCTGGTTTTAATGTAACGGGTTTGGGGCGTGAGTTATGGTTTGCACCTATACTTAAACGGGTATTGAAATTTCTTCATATTGGGAATCCACGTAAGGGAGCTGATATCATTATTCGTTTAATGATCGATCCAAAATATCAGGAGACCACAGGGGGATATTTTAATGTTGGAACAGGCAATCCAATAGTGCCCGTACATCCAGGTGGAGATAAGAAAATGGAAAATGAATTATGGAATGATACACGATTAGTAATACATCAGATAACTCAATGACAAAAGGAGCTGATCCTAAAGTAGAACTTTCTACATTAGTGTCGGCTCTTTTTCGTTTTGAATCAACTCGTAACGTTGTCGAAAACTGGGAAAAAGCTCGGATTTAAAGATTAAGTGAATGGATGTGTGTAATATTCTGAGTACTTTTGTCACCATGCAGGAAGTAGAACAAATTTAAGGGAATATGTTTCTTCAATATTCATGGTGAGGTGGAAGTGAGCGTTTATAAGTTATCTTTTTAAGGGGAGTGAACTTATGAGAAAAAATTGGCGGATGTCTAGCACTTTAAGGCTTTTTTTTATACTTGTAGTCATTCTGCCGATCATCTTATTCTCCATCATTATTCTAAATATTTATAAGCGAGATATTCTTCAGCAAAATACATCACGATCTCTACAAACAGCTCAAGCGATCTCCTATTCCGTTAGTCAGGAAATAAGGAGGTTGACGGGTCTATTTGCTTCCATCGGTATGGACAGGGATGTGATGGCAAAACTTTATGAAATTAATCGTAAGCGTGGAGTCGAGAAACAGCAGGCTTACTATGAACTAAAGGTCTTAATAGAGAAGTACACGGCCTCTATCTCAGGACGAGTACTGTCGGTGAACTTCCTATTTAAAGACCATAAATCCTATTCGTACTTAAAGAATTTGAATTTGGATGATTCTTATTTTCGCCAAAAAACGTGGTATGGGCAGGTGCTGAATAATCCCGATAGCGTTCATTTTCTGGGGATGATGCCCAATATTTTATATGGTAACTACAATCCTTACAATATGGTTGCTGCCCTATCTCCAAGTGTAATCAATCCTTTATCCCAGCTAGAAATGATTCTTTTTACGTTTGAGAGTAGTGCCTTTGATCATATTTTGCAGTCACGTGATAATACGGAATCCAGCCTTTTCATCGTCACAGAGGAAGGTCAAATTATCTCATCCAATACCCTTGCCTCTAGAGGGGGGGAATTCCAAATGCACTGGTTCGCAAATCGTGGGCCGGAGGAAAAAGGGTACGTTGTGGATGTTCATGGTGATGATAGAAATCTGATAACCTACGCCAAGATTGATCAGACCGGATGGTGGCTAGTACAGTCTATTCCATATGCTGATCTAACAGCCAATTACCTTAGTGTGAATTATATCGTCTGGGTGTTTGCATTGATGATCATCTTAGCGTTTATTCTTGTTTCATTTTACTTTGTATCTAATGTTACTAAGCCGTTAAATGAGCTTCTCCGGCAAATGGATCTGGTGACTGAAGGTGATTTAAACGCTAAATTTATGAGAACAGGCAGCCTGGAGCTAATTAAGCTTGGGCATTCTTTTAATCATATGACGGAGCGTATTCAGGATTTACTCTATCATCATGAAAGGCAAGAGGTGGAGAAGCGAAAGGCGGAGTTTGCGGCACTTCAGTCGCAGATTAATCCACACTTTTTAATAAATACGCTCAATTCAATCAAGTTTATGGCTTTAATCAGTAAAGCAGATAACATACGGAATATGACACATGCCCTAACTCGTCTGCTGGCTTCTTCTTTTAATCGAGGTGGAATTCTGACTACGATTGATGAGGAAATAGATCATTTAAAGAATTATTTGTATATCATGGAGATTCGTTTTGGTAGACCGATTCAAACGAGATGGGAAGTCGATGAGGATTTAGCAGGTTATTATATATTGAAATTGCTACTACAACCTATTTTAGAAAATAGTATTATTCATGGACTAAAGAATGTTGACTATCCTGGTATCATCGAAATCATAGTGAGCAAACAAGCGGAAGATCTTCTTATAACCATAGCTGATAATGGGGTAGGTATGTTGGATATGAATGCTCAGGAATATGATAGCGATGGTATTCGCCATCAACATTCTTTCAGTGGTATGGGAAACAGTAACGTTAATAAGCGAATTCAGCTACATTACGGGAGGCGTTTCGGCTTAAAGTACGAGAAGAATAAACCTCAGGGAACGATAGTATCGATAAGACTACCGTTGATCGACACGCCGGAGGAAGAGATGCAGGATCAGTTGTTAGGGGAGGGAGGATGAAGAACGCTGCGGAGGAGCATAAAAGATCATAGTCCAGAGGGAAAACATCATTCATGTGTAATCTCAGAGGAGGTATGATGGTATAAACTTTTTTTCGAAGGCTGTGATTAATAGAAGTGAAAATAATAATACTCCGTTTGTCCTTAATAGGGATCATTTCTCTTATTTTTGTAGGTGGCTTCTTCTCTTTAAGTAAGTTCAGTTCCAAAGGAGGGGCAATAGAGCAACAACAGGAAAAGGTGAATCTGGATCAACCGATTAAAATAAAATTTGGCATGTGGGAAGCGAAAACAGATATCAAATTTTGGACGGAAAAGGTAAGAGACTACTCTAAAATTAAGCCTAATGTAACAGTTGAAGTAGAGACGATTCCTGATAATAGCGGTCAGTATTTAAAGGTTCGATTAGCAGCCAATGATTTGCCGGATATTTTTTACCTGAAGCCAGATGACCTAATCACTTACAAAGCAGTACTTCTTCCACTGGATGGATTAGCCGCAGCAAAAAACAATAAATATCCCGCTAGAATAGATCATTCCATTCTTGGTTTGCCGCTTGTATCCTTCTCTGAATATGTCTATTACCATCCAAGTATCTTTCAAGAGGTCGGCGTAGAGATACCGCAAACGATGGATGAATTTATGGATGTGATGATGAAGATCAAAGCGGATGGTAAATATATTCCGATTGCGATTGGCGGGAAAGAGAATTGGACGTTTTATCCTTTCACTGAGTTCGGGCCGCCTCTACTATCCAAGGATGAGAATTATTTATCCTCAATTGCACAAACGAAACGTCCTTTCGGAAAAGGTTCTCCCTTTGAGAAAGCAGCAGTGATGATCAAGAAAATAGCAGAGAATGAACTTGCTGGGCCCGATGCACTCAACATTGGTGTGGATCAGGCAACGCAGCTGTTTCAAAATAATGAAGCGGCCATGCTTGCACTCGGCCAGTGGTACCTTAGAGATCATTTGTCCAAAATGAAGGATGATAAAGATTTAGATGCGTTCACCTTACCCTGGAGAGAGACTGCTTCAGAACGTTTGCAGGCAATCACTATGCCAGATCAATATATGGCGATCAATAAAAATTCCAAAAATACGGAAGAGGTTAAAGCATTTTTGGAATGGGTATTTAGCCGAGACGTTTACCAAGTGTATATTAACTATTCGCAAAATTCATCGACAGTGATCAATATTGAATCATTCCTGCCGTTCTTCAACAATGTTCAAGAAAAGCACCCCTTTGAGCCGTTTATGTACCTGGGAATCGATGAGAAATTTGAAAAAGTAAAAAATGCTATACAGTTCGATGAGAAGAAGGCTGCACAAGAAATTTTTTCAGGTGCTGAGGTGTCCGATATTCAAGAAAAATTGAATGATGATTGGGAGATAGCGGTTGAGGCTTTGAGGTAATCCTATAGATCAATTATGGAGGGATTTATGATGAAATTTAAAGCTCTCATTGTTGATGATGAACCATTAGCTAGATTAGCTCTTCGGGAGTATATATCCATTGCTTCGACCGAATTTGAGATTGCAGGGGAAGCAGGAGATGGTAAGGAGGCATTAAATATGCTGAAAATCCATCAGGATGTGGATCTAGTTCTGGCGGATATTCAAATGCCAAATATGAATGGAGTAGAACTACTCGAAGCACTGAATAACACTACTTTTTCGAATCAACCGTTAACCATCATGCTTAGCGCATACGGAGATTATTCTTTTGTAAGAGATTCCTTTGTGCTCGGTGCCTTTGATTACATTGTTAAAGCCAAGTTAGATGAAACTTATATTGCACCGGTACTGACTAAGACTGTGGATGAATTGAAGCGGCGGCAAAGCTCCTCAAAGTCAGCATCAAACTTAGAGGACGTAGAAGCCTCGATCTGTTCTATTTTGCATCGACTGTGCCTATCGGATTCTTTAGAAGTGACAGACGATGATATAACGTCTTCGTTGGAGCTTGTTCGAAAGCATATGGGGGAAAAAAATCTGGAGGTTGCACTTCTTAGGCTATCAGATACCGTTCAATTTGAAGATTCACACCGTATGATTATGCAGACGATACGAACAGTAACGAATCGGAGTAGAAGTGAAGGGATCTGCAAAGTATGCAGATATGATGACAGGCATTACGTATTGTTCTTCTCTTTTCCAGAGCAATGCAGCATTATTGCCGTTCGTAGATTGACAGACATCATCTTGTCAGAAGTGAGCATGAGATTAAAGCAATTTATTAATTTGAAGCTGTCTATGGGCATCAGTGACATTGTAGATGGTCTTCACCAGTGGAACCGATTATTCCGCCAAGCGGAACGATTAGCAGGCTTGAGTTTCTACCAAGGGTACAATCGATTATATTATCCGGAAGCTGAAAGGCGTCCATCTATTAAGGAAAGTGACTGGAAAGAAGTATGGTATTTGGCTAGAACCGAAATGCTGAAGTCATTAAGTGATCCGGATTTAATGAAATGGCAGGAGGTTTATGAACACTGCTGTAACTTGTTGATTCAGCGATACCCTTGTTCACCTGAGCTTATTAAATCAGATGTAGTCGATATGACTTGGGAGGCAAGCGCATTAATTTATCAAAAAGGCGTTTCTTGGGAAAAGCTTCATGATAAGCTGCCATATCCCATCACGGATCATATTTATAAGCAGGAAACCTGGGAGACTACGGTGCATTGGTGCCGACTGTTCTTGGAACATCTGCATCAAAAGCTGCATCCGAAAGACCAACCTAAGGAATGCTTTCTCAGCCCTGTTGTTGCTAAAACGAAAGAGCTATTAGAGAAAAACTTTAACGAAGATGTCCATTTGTCAAATATTAGTCAGATCGTCGGTGTAAGCGAGAGCTATTTAAGCAAACAATTCTCCAAAGAAATAGGTGTTAATTTCATTCAATTTCTGACGAATCTGCGAATCGAAAAGGCTAAAAAGGCGCTGGAGAGCGGAATGAAAATATATGAGGTTTCTGAGCAAGTAGGATACGTGAATCCGGAACATTTCAGTCGTATTTTTAAAAAAATCACAGGAATTAGCCCCTTAGCTTATCGCAGAGAGAAAGAATAACAAAAATAATCATTTTTGAACAAAATAAATCATGTGTATCCGGTTTCAAAATCCATATGATAGGGGGGAGTTAAAATTCACGGGTGAAGGGATGTTCTTATGAGACGCAAACGATTCACGTTCGCACTAATCTGTACGTTATGTTCTTCCATGTGGTTAAGTACAGTCCATGCTGAAAAAGTCTCTGACTTCGAGATGCAGACATCAGCTACTGAATCTGCTAATTCTACGTTCACCGTTACATTAAAGGGTAAAGATATTCAAGATTTATACGCATATGAAGCTAAATTTAATTTTGACCCGAAAGTGCTTGAGATTGTAAAAGCAGAAACGAAGATCAAAGGATTTTCTGTATCTCCAATCGTTAAAAACAGTGAAATTACGATTGCCCATACCAAAATTGGAAATGTGAATGGTGATAAGGGTAATTTGGACATTGCCACGATTACCTTTAAAGCTAAAAGGGCTGGTACAACTGCAGTAAAATGGACCGCATTAAAAGTTCTTGATCGTAATTTGAAAGATCAGGAATTCACCCCGAATCAATCCTCAACCTTTACCAAGATTTTCAGCGACATCGTCTCACATTGGGCGAAGCAAGATATCATGGAAATGGTCACTAAAGGAATTGTTGAAGGCATGGATGCCGACAGCTTTGCTCCGAATAATAACATCACTCGTGCACAATTTGCAGCTCTTATAGCTAGAGCATTAGATCTTACAGAAGGTTCTGGAAGTAATCCGTTTACGGATGTGAAATCAGGGGTTTGGTACGAAGATACGGTAAAGAAAGCTTATGCGGCCGGAATTATTAGTGGTTTGTCCAAGACGAAATTTGCTCCGGAAAAAAGCATTACTCGTGAAGAAATGACAACGATGCTGATGCGAGCGAATGCTTATGCTTCCGGCGTAAAGGTCGAAAGTATGGTCTCAGATTCCACTACTACATTTAAAGATGATAGTAAAATAAGCCCGTGGGCTAAAGCGTCGGTTGGGTTTGCCTTGAAATCTGGATTAATGAAAGGTAGGACTCAGACTACATTTGCGCCAAAAGAATCTGCTACAAGAGCGGAATCAGCCGCAGTTATCAAGCGATTGTTAAACTCCAAGTAATACAAAAAAACATATAATGACGCACCTTCTTATGGAAGGAGGGCTCATTATGGCCTTTCGATGTTAAAAACATACAATTAAAGGAAATATGTGAATTTATAATGTTCATTCTACTTATATTTAAGTGAAAAGAGGTCGTAGAGATGAGAAAACGTTACAAAGCGGTTAGCTTACTATTGACGTTGTTGCTAGGGGTACAGATTGGCTTGCCATCGGCAGCCGTATTTGCAGCTCAAGAATCGGATGTGTATTTCAGAGATTATAATGATGGCAACATCAGCGGATGGACTCCAGCTAAGGGGACAACTATTTTTTCGGCGGATCAAGGTGCTGTTAAGGCGGTGACAACAGGGGTTGTTATTATAGCAGACCAAGATTCACCTCAGGTAGCTAACGCTGAATATGAGGTGAAGTTAAAGTTTAGCCAGCCTGCCACTCGATTTGGACTGGTCTACCGATTCGTCGATAGCAATAACTACAATGTTATCCAATATGATGCGGGTACTTGGGGCTGGGATGCAATGAAAGGAGGAACGGAATCGTATGGAAATATTACGGCTCCTAGTTTTACTTTTGCTGCGGACCAACAGTATACCCTCAAATTGCGATATGAGAAGGATAGCATAAGTTTATCAATCGATGGCAACAACGTGCTTACGACGAGTCTTCCCTCTTTATCGACAAGTGCAGGAAAGATTGGACTTCGCAGCTGGTTTAATAACAAGACCCTATGGATTGACGATGTGAAGGTAACTCCAATTGTATCCACGGATCCAGTACCAAGGCCGATTACGATTACAGAAACTTTAAGCTCGGATACGATGAAGGTCGAAATCGATAAAGAATTCCCACGGGTTAAACAATACACATGGTTAGACAGCGGCGCGGAAATGTATGGACAGTTAAATGGATTTAATGAAATAAAAATCAACGAGAAGTCTTATTTCGTTGTCGCTTCTGATTTTAGTAAAAAAGCAGCAGATGCCACACATGGTGAGGTTGCAGCCTACACAATTCAGATTCCAGAAATTAAAGTGAACCTCAAAGTTGAAATGGAGGTTCAGGATAACATTCTTCAGTTCAAAGTGGCCAGCATCGAAGAGAATGGTACCGAAAAAGTGAAGACCATTGGCTTCCCGAATCATGACCTTGTTTCTGTCATTGGTACTCAGCCTACAGCGCAGGAAACGGCCGTTCGCATAACTGGTGGCTGGAACATTGTACAGGACGAATTTAACAACATTAAGACGCAAGTAGCAGACGTTAGTGGGAGCCGTACCTATGCATTCGTTAACTCTGACGTCTTAGCTGCGAGTGTAATTACGAATGTAGTAAACGGCTATGATAAGGTGCGTATTAAGGTAGGCGATGATACGGCGCTCCATACGAAAAAAGCAACAATATCGGGAGGATCATGGGTTTATCGTGGAAGTGCAGTGCTCGATCCGGAACCTCTACCTTGGGCTAAAGTTGTACTGACACCAGATGCGAATGGAGACAACGTTGTGGACTGGCAAGATGGGGCCATTGTATATCGTCAGAATACGGATGCTCCAACCGGCAGTGAAATGATAAGGGACAATATCTCTTATATCAGCATGAATATCGGATCTACTACAACTTCACCGTTCTTGCGTGCTTTTGATAATGCGAAGAAGATCTCTAATCTCACGGATGGCTTTGGACAGCTGATTCTATTCAAAGGATATCAAGCGGAAGGTCATGATGACTCTCACCCGGATTACGGCGGTCATATCGGTATTCGTCAGGGTGGAGAGAAGGATTTTAATTATATTTTGAGTGAAGGAAAGAAATACAATATCCGCGGCGGTGTACACATTAACGCAACAGAATACGCGCTGGATGCTTTCGGCACCAAAATGGAAAATATGAATCAGCCTTTGAGTAAAGGCTGGGGCTGGCTGGATCAAACATTCTATGTTAACAAAACCAAAGATGTGGAATCCGGTGAATTAAAAAGACGTCTGGATATGCTGAAAAGCGACACAGGCAACAACCTTTCCTTTGTATATGTGGATGTATATGACGGTGCCGATTATAATGCGAAGAAACTCGCAGATTATATCAACGGTAACGGCTGGATGCTCGGAACAGAATTTGCAGGACCTCTGTTTGAGCAGGCCTCTTGGGTTCACTGGGGAACAGATCCGGGGTACCCGAACCAAGGTGACGATAGTAAAGTTACCCGTTTCCTGCGGAATCAATCGCTGGATGGCTTCTTAACAACCCCTTTACTGAAAGGGAATAAGCAGGTAGGCGTGGGTTACTGGCAAAACAGTGCTCCATTCTACAGCTACCAATCAACAAGTGCGGCATTCTTCAATCACAATCTACCAACAAAATATATGCAGCATTTCCCGATTATCAAGATGACCGATAACCGCATTGACTTTGCAGAGAAGGTTCTAGTTGAACGTAAGCAGGACGGTAAGATTCATTTAAGTAAGGATGGACGTGAAATCGCTATCATGACAGATAGCAGCAACATTAGTGACAGTACGGTCTTTATTCCATGGAGTCCTGAGACAGAGGATAAAATCTATCACTGGAATCCAGCGGGTGGCCAAACGACTTGGAGTCTTCCAGAATCATGGAGTAACGTAACGTCGGCACAGTTATATAAGCTGACAGATTTGGGACGTGAGCATGTTGGCAGTGTAGAAGTAACTGGAGGTAAGGTCACACTTACAGCGCAGCCGGGGATTGGTTATGCCCTGTATAAGACAACAGCTGCTGAAGAGCCGGAAATGGTATGGGGCGAAGGGAGTTCGGTTAAAGATCCGGGCTTTGACAGCCAAACATTCGGAAACTGGAAGAAATCTTCCACAGCTGCAAGTGATGATCACATTAAATTTGTGAAGAACAGTAACGCCGATGACCAGCTTCAAGTGAAGGGTCCTGGTGATGCAGTAATTCAGCAGGAGATGACCGGACTTACACCGGGCAAGACGTATTCTGCATCAGTATGGGTGAAAGTAGATGGAAAACGCACTGTGGAAATCGCTGTGAAGCAAGGGGCTGACAAGGTTGTCAATACACTGGATAACACGGAGCATGGCTTTTTAGCCCAGCAGCATAAATATGTGAGCACGAATTTCCAGCGGATTAAGGTTACCTTTGATGCGGTAAGTGAGACCGCCAATCTCTATTTAAATGTAGAAGATGGAAGTTCGACTGTAACCTTTGACGATGTGAGAGTATGGGAGAATCCAACCAAAACTGACGCAGGTAATTCTGTATTGTTCGAGGATTTCGAGAACGTTGATGAGGGCTGGGGTCCCTTCGTTTATTCTAAAATAGGTCCAGTTCGTACGCATTTAGTTGAAAAGGGCGACAATCAGATCATGACTTATGTTCTGGATGGTAATTGGTCGCTTAAAACGAATGAAGATGCAACAGGTGAATGGCTACGTACATTGCCTCACACGCTCCGAATGAAGGAGGATAACCGCTACCATCTGACGATGGACTACAATTCAGATGAGACGGATATGTACACAGTGGCTGTTCGAGTGAAGGAGAATGGGGTAGTTCGTGATCTGGTTAGTGAGAATTTGAAAGAAGGACGCGACACGCTGGATCTATCTTTTACAACCGAAGGGGTGAAAGATGCCTATCTGGCTATTATCAAAAACAAGCTGAATAGTCAGAAGGAGTTAACCGGTACGCTGGTGGTCGATAACATTCGCGTCGATGATGAGGGTGCGATCGTTCCGGAGGAAGGTGTACTTGTTTCGACTATTACATTAACGCCAAATAAGATGGATCTGAACAAAGGAGAGTCTAGTTCCGTTAGCGCTCTGGTTAAACCAGCAAATGCGCATGACCGGACACTGCTCTGGACTTCTGACCACCCGGAAATTGTATCCGTGGATCAGGCCGGAAAAGTTACTGCACTTCAAGCCGGTACGGCGGTCATTACTGCTACCGCAAAAGATGGAAGTAAAAAAAGTGCAACCTCGACGATTAATGTGTATATGCCTAACACGCAAATTCCACAATCACAAATGACTGCAACGGCAAGTAGCTTCCAGCCTGGAGGTGAAGCGAGTCTTGCACTCGATGGAGATATGTCTACAATCTGGCATACGAAATGGACTCCGGCACACTTACCGGAATCCATTACTTTGGACCTCGGAGGCAAATATAACATTAATCAATTCAATTATTCACCTAGAGTATCTGGAACCAATGGAACGATTACAAGCTATAACCTGTACACGAGTGTTGACGGAACGAACTTCACAAAAATGGCAGAAGGATCATGGTCACTCGATCAGACCACAAAAATTGTTCGCTTTACAGCTGTAGAAGCAACACATTTGAGACTTGAGGCTATAGAAGGCGTGGGTACCTTCGCATCTGCTGCAGAACTCAATGTGTTCAAGACGGAGGATGAGGCAGAGGCAGTAAAAGTCACAGGCGTCGTTATGGATAAAGAACGGCTGGAGATTAAAGTAGGCAGCACGGGCGAATTGAACGCTGCGATAAAGCCTCTGAATGCTTCGAATAAAAAAGTGCTCTGGAGCAGCAGTGATGAAGCTGTAGCAACCGTTGAACAGCAAGACGATCATGCACTTGTTAGGGGATTGAAAGCAGGCGAAGCCGTAATTACGGCAACAACAATGGATGGGGGCTTCGCTGCAACCAGCCGGGTTATCGTATCTGAAACAGACGGCGAGTTAAAATCTTCCTCCACTTTGACAGCGCCAAGTCGAGTTCAGCCGGGAGAAGTGTTCAAAGTCCAATATGGACTACGGAATCTGTCTGATAAGATTTTTGCGCAGGACATCGCCCTAGAATATGCCGCGGATGTTATGGATTTCGTTGAGGCGCGTTCGTTAATTAGTGGGGTAAGCGTTATTGATTCAGTCAACAGCACTCCAGGTAAACTTCGCTTTATTGTAGCAAGTGAAGGTACGACCCATGGAGTTAGTAACAGTGCAGACGTCCTCGAATTAATCTTTAAAGCGAAGGAAGTTAGCCAAACGGTGAATGGGGCAATTGCTGTTAAGAGTGCAATTATTTCAGATGATCAGGGTAAAGAAATTTCGGCAGCGAACTCTTCCGTAAATATCGAGATTGGTAAGAAAGGAACGCAAGGAGACATCAACGGTGACGGTAAAATAACGATCGGGGATCTGGCAATGGTTGCAGCGCAGTATGGCAAGACTACAGCAAGCCCTGATTGGGAGAAAGCGAAGAAAGCAGATATGGACGGTGACGGCAAAGTCGGATTGGAAGATTTGGTTATTGTAGCTCGCAAAATTGTAGAGTAATCAAGATCATAGGCCAGGTACATGTGTGAGTAACTAAACATGATGTACCTGGTTTTTTTCAAAAGGGATGATTTGACTCGTAGGAGGATGAAGATGAAAAAATGGTTGTACGGCTTTACAGTTTTTTGTCTAGTGCTTTACTCTATTCCACTACAATTTGCAGCAGCGGCTGAAGCTGAGAACGCTAAACCAAAAGTGATACCAAGTTTACAAGAGTGGACTGGCGGTAGTGGTTCCTTCAAGATGACTGACAATTCCAGAATCGTAATCCCCACGAGTGAATGTTTATGTGAACTACCAGCTACCGCAGAGGTCTTTCAAGAGGATCTTAAAGAATTAACTGGATACGATTTACCAATTGTTCAAAATAAGCCTGCTTCTAAAGGGGACTTCCTGCTTAGGCTCGATAAGACAGCTGATGAATCGATTGGCAAGGAGGGCTACTACTTTGAAGTAGGAGATTATGTGGAAATACATGCAAACACCGAGACCGGTGTGTTCTATGCAACAAGAACGGCACTACAGATTTTGGAGCAAGATCCTGAGAAGACCAGCATTGTAAAAGGGGTAGCGAAGGATTTTCCTAAGTATGGAGAACGCGGTTTTATGCTTGATGTAGGACGCAAGTTTTTCACGTTAGACTTCCTGAAGGATTACGCTAAATTTATGTCCTATTACAAAATGAATGATTTCCAGCTTCATTTGAACGATAACGAAATTTTTAAGGATAACAGCCGGGAGCATTGGAACAAATATACGGCTTTTCGTTTAGAAAGTACCAAATACCCGGAATTAACGGCAAAGGATGGTTACTACACGAAACAGGATATGCGTGAATTGCAGGACATCGCCAAAATACGGGGACTTAACATCACACCGGAAATTGATACCCCCAGTCATGCTCTTTCATTTACAAAGGTTAGACCAGATCTGGTTAAGGATAATTTGCCTGTCGATCATCTGGATATTACACGTCAGGAAACGGTCGATTTCATCAAGGATGTGTGGGACGAATATTTAGATGGGGAATGGTTTGATTCAGAAACGGTTCATTTTGGAGGCGATGAATTCGCACCTAATGACCGGACTACTTTTGAGAAGTATCGCGAGTTTTTGAACACGATGAACGAACACTTAAAGAGCAAGGGAAAGAAATCAAGAATGTGGGGCAGCTTGAATGCATTCCCAGGTACCACGGTAGTAGATAAGGATATAGCCGTAAATGCCTGGAATAACGGTTGGCAAGATCCGGTAGCATCGGTGAGAGATGGATTCAAAATTATCAATACGGTTGATTCCATGCTCTACATTGTACCGAAGGCTGGATATTACCATGATTATCTGGATTCACAGGGGTTGTTTAATAACTGGGACCCAACGAACTTTGGTGGAAATATCAAGCTGCAGGAAGGTGAGCCGAACCTGCTCGGTGCGATGTTTGGGAGCTGGAACGATATGATGGGCAAGAAAGTAAGTGAGGCGGACGTCCACGATCGTGTGAAGAAAGCGATGCCTGTCCTTGCAGAAAAAATGTGGAGAGGCCAGTCCACGGACAGCACATTCACCGAGTTCCAGCAGTTGTCAGCCAAGCTAGGTGAAGGTCCTGGAACAAATTTATTACATGAAGTGAATACGGCTACTGATCTTGTTGTTCATTATCCATTTGAAGAAGGCGCGCAGACGGTCTCTGATCAGTCCGGAAATTCCTATGATGCTACATTAGGAGTTGGCGTTACTCGCGTGGATGATGGAAAAACAGGAAAAGGCCTACGGTTTGCAGGGACTTCAGATCATATTCAAACACCGCTTCAAATAAAGGGCTTCCCTTGGACGGTCTCCACGTGGGTTAAGCTTGATGATCAACAAGAAGCGGATGAGAAGATTCTGATGGAATCCGAATATGGTGCACTTAAGCTGAAGCAGAAAGAGTCACCAAATGCCGGATTCACCCGAGAGGGCTATGATTACAGCTTTAATGCAGCGATTCCGGTTGGGCGCTGGGTACATGTTGCCTTCAGAGGAGATCTAAATGGAACCTCCCTGTATATCGACGGGGATCTAAAAGGATCTGTTTCAGTAACGAGCATGCTACCTGCGGCTATAATCGGCAGCTCATCCAAAGCATTCACTGGACGATTGGATGAATTTAAGATTTTTAATCGGGTGCTGTCCGGTAAAGAAATTGCGGAGGAAGCAGGATCACCCGCTTGGACCATCAATTTAGCTGCGCACAAAACAGCAGTAGCTTCTTCCGTCGAGGTACCTCAATTTCCGGCTAGTCTTGTAGTGGATGAGGTTGATACGGGTGCTTCTCGCTGGTCCTCTAAATATACCGACAACGAGTGGATCTATATTGATTTAGGCCAAAGTACAGACATTAGCAAGGTTATTTTCAAGTGGGAAAGTGCTTATGCCAAAGGCTACAAAGTTCAAGTATCCAATAATGCGGAGAATTGGAGGGACGTTTATACGACTAACGCTGGCGTTGGCGGAGTAGAAATCATCAAATTCCCAACTGAACAAGCGAGATATGTTCGAATGTTAGGTACGAAGCGAGTCGGAACCTACGGTTACTCCATGTATGAATTTGAAGTCTACGCTCCTAACCCCGACGATCCTGTAGAAGTCCCAGCGCCTGTGAGATATTCAGCGAGCTTTGAGAATAACTCGCTCGAAGGCTGGGAGCATGTCATCGGTAAAGGTGTCGGACGTATGGAGCTTGCGGAAGCACCTGATCAAGCGGGTGAGCATGCCGTTAAATTCACCTCGAATAGTGTAAATAATCTGTTTATCGATCAGCAATCTCCGATCATTGGAGATGGTGAGATTGAGTTTAAGATTACACCACAGAGTGATGTTATCCGAACGGGTGTTATTTTACGTTATGTCAATAATGACGCTTGGGCTTCTATAGGCTTTGATCAAGGTGCTTGGTACTGGGTGAACGCTCAGGATTCCTATGGTTTATTAACTAATGCTCAGGCCGCTCAATTGAAAAAAGGCAAGACATCAACAGTAAAAGTGAAGTTTGAAGGGAAACATGTAACGCTGATTGTCAATGGAACGACCTATTTTGAGGCAGCAATTGCACAGATCCCAACAGATGCGGGGAAAATGGGGGCAAGAGTATTTGGTCTTTCAGTTACCGTATTTGATAATTTTATGTACAGCAATAACGTTCCTGAAGTTCCGGTAACCGGTATCAAGCTGGATAAAGCTGAGATTTCGATGAAGACCGGAGAAACACAAACGCTAAGTGCGTCACTTCAACCAGGGAATGCAACGAATAATCAGGTGACCTGGAGCAGCAGCGATGAAGCAACTGCGACTGTTCAAGTTCAAGGCGGGAAAGCTGTCGTAACCGCGTTAAAGGCAGGAACCGCTGATATTACAGCAACTACTGTATCCGGCGGATATAAAGCGGTGAGCAAGATTACAGTGGTAAGGGAGGTTTTAGATGAAGCAGCAACAAGCTTAGCTGCTCTGCAAACCGTTCCTTATGGTCAGAATTTCGATATAACGTTAGGCCTACACAATGTTACAGAGGCGGTGTATGCACAAGATATCACGATTGCATTCGACGCTTCACTAATGGATTATGTATCCGCTAATGCGTTGGTGGACGGCGTGGGTATCCTTGAGACGAAGAATACTGAAGGCATTGTGCGTCTGATTCTGGCTAGTCAAGGTTCAGGGAGTGCGATTAAAGGGAATGTTGAAGTAGCAAAGATTACCTTTAAGGCTAAGGATCTGACAGAACCCCAAACCGGACAGATTGTTGTAAAGCGTGCAACGCTTGGGGATAGCGAAGGACAGGAAATAAGCGCAGCCACTTCCTCGGTTCAGGTGAAGTTCACCACATCAACAGTGCCAGAGCTTTCTAAGGATTTGAATGGTGATGGCAAAGTCAGCATCGGCGATCTGGCTATTGTCGCCGCTAACTACGGTAAGACTTCAGCCGACCCAGATTGGGATAAGGCGAAACGGGCAGACATCAATAGTGACGGCAAGGTCGATCTGACGGACCTGGTGCTTATAGCTAAAGACATTGTTATTGAATAAAGGTTGTATTATCTCTCTTATTAAATGAAGTGGACGGTGAAAAATCATATGAAGCTAAAGCGGGCTATGCTGTGCTTATTATTCATATTCATGATTTCCACGAGCTTTACCGGACTTCAAGCGAATGCGGCTGACTCGGCAGATGATCCGGAATGGAATAACAATCCGGATGTCTTCCAGATCAACCGTGAACCCGCTCATGCTTCATTTATTCCATATGGTGACGCCGGCTCCGCACTAAAAGGCGCGGATATGATATCGGCTATGCTGGAGAACCCTTCGCCGTATTACCAATCCTTGAATGGACAATGGAAATTTAACATGGCGAAGAATCCAGCTTCCAGGCCGGTAGATTTTTACAAAGAAACTTATGATACAAGCGCATGGGAGGAAATAAAAGTTCCTGGGGATTGGCAGCTCCAGGGATACGATTTTCCGATTTATACGAACGTTACCTATCCTTTCTGGGGCAATGGCAATAGCACAAATGTTCAACCGCCATATGCTCCAACGGAATACAACCCGGTAGGTTCATATCAGCGGACATTTAAAGTGCCTGATCATTGGGACGACAGACAGGTATTCCTCTCCTTTCAGGGAGTGGAAAGTGCATTTTATGTCTGGGTAAATGGCCAAAAGGTCGGTTACAGCGAGGATAGCTTTACAGCCAAGGACTTTAACATTACCCCTTATTTGAAGGCAGGAGAGAATAAACTGTCGGTTGAGGTATATCGTTGGTCAGACGGAAGTTGGCTTGAAGATCAGGATTTCCTTCGTCTTAGCGGTATCATTCGGGATGTGTTTATGTATAGCACTCCATCCGTTCAGATCAGAGATTTTACGGTAGTGACTGATTTGGATGCACAGTATAAAGACGCTTCTCTGAATGTAAAGGTAGATGTTCGTAATTTAATTAATGCAGTACCGGTTAGTCATACCGTTGAAGCAATGCTATACGATTCGAACGAACAACCTGTGTTTCAAGAGCCAATCACAATGGATGCCAAATTGAATGGAATGTCTGAGATGGAGGTTAGTGGATCGAAACAAGTGAAGAATCCGCTGAAATGGTCCGCCGAAGCTCCGAATCTATATACTCTTGTCTTCAGTCTAAAAGATTCAAGTGGACGTGTGATCGAAGCTGCTGGAACAAAAGTTGGGTTTAGAGAGTTTGAAATTGAGGTTGAGGAAGGCGGTAGCGGTAAGCAGCAGATGAAGCTGAATGGTAAGCCGATCTTGCTCAAAGGTGTGAATCGTCATGAAACAAGTCCAGACACGGGGCGGACTCTCGATCTGGATCTCATGATTAAAGACATCGAATTAATGAAACAGTTCAATGTGAATGCTGTGCGGACGTCCCATTACCCGAACCATCCGTTTTGGTATGATCTTGCTAACCGTTATGGCATTTATATTTTAAACGAAGTGAACCTTGAAACACATGGGGTCTGGAATTCAGTTCCGACGAATAGACCGGAATGGTTAGAGAATGTCAAGGATCGTTCTGCGAGTCTGGTAGAGCGCGATAAGAATCATCCATCCGTTCTGATCTGGTCACTTGGTAATGAATCTGGTTCGGGATCTAACTTTATCGCACAATCTGAATACATTCGCAGTCTGGATCCCACTCGGCCCATTCATTATGAGGGTTATAACGATCCGAGAGTTACCGATATGGTCAGCCAGATGTACTCTCCGGTTACGACGGTAGAGACGTATGCGAAAGGCAGTGATCCACGACCATACATTTTGTGTGAATATGCTCACGCAATGGGGAACAGCGTTGGAAATCTGCAAGAATACTGGGATCTTATACGCAAATATCCGAACTTGCAAGGTGGATATATTTGGGACTGGGTAGATCAAGCGGTTCGGGTAAGTACACCATCTGAGCGAACCTATCTAACTGATGCTACTCATTCTTACGAAGCGGATTATACCGGCGTGGTCGCCTCTAATGAGAGTGATGTAGTTGGTGTATTAAAACCTGGCAAAAGTGCTGCGCCTTCTGTGACACTACCTAATAACTCCAAGTTTAATCTTACAGGGCCGTTAACGTTGGAAGCATGGGTGAAGCCGCTTGCCAACATTGCGAACAGTCCGGTTGTGGCAAAAGGGGATACACAGTTTGCATTAAAAATGAACGGGAATAACAAGCTCGAATTTTTTGTTTACCGAAACGGTGTATGGACAGCTGCTACTGCGGATTTGCCCACGAATTGGCTGAACAATTGGCATCATGTGGCTGGCACGTATAACGGAACAGATCTGAAGCTTTTTGTAGACGGAAAAATTGTTGCTACAAGGGCATTTACAGGCAATATCGCAGCAAGCACCTATCCGCTTGCAATTGGTAAAGATACGGAAATGGGCAGGTCTTCTAACATGATGTTTGACAAGGTTCGTATCTACAACAGGGGACTCACCCTTGAAGAGCTGAATAATAATGGACGGACTGCGGATAGCAGCACGGTTCTCTGGATGGATTTTAATCCGGAGGATGCTAAATCAGAGACACTTGAATCGACGGAGTATCTTGCCTACGGGGGAGACTTTGGAGATTCCCCTAATGACGGTAATTTCATGGCGAATGGTCTGATTACAGCTGACCGGGTTGTTCAGCCTGAGCTATGGGAAGTAAAGCAGGTGTATCAAGATATTTTGGTAAAGGCCATTGATTTGAGTGCTGGAACGATCGAGCTTAAAAATGAGTTCTTGTTCACAAATCTTAATGCGTACGAAGGAACCTGGGAAGTTAGAGCGGATAATCAGTTGATTGAACAGGGAGTTATCGATGCGTCATCCCTGAATGTACCGGGACTTTCCTCGAAACAGGTGACCCTTCCGTATAAGCTGCCTTCCTCTAAGCCTGGTGTGGAGTACTGGATGAATATTAGCTTTAAATTGAAGAAGGACACACTTTGGGCGAAAAAAGGGCATGAAATTGCTAAACAGCAGTTTAAACTTCCAGTGGATTCAGACCATTCATCGGCACTTGATCTTTCAACAATGTCAGATTTGAAAGTGGATGAGACTACGGAACGTGTAAGCGTATCTGCGGAAGATATGGAGATTGTATTTAATAAAACAACAGGCACGCTTGATTCATTCCGCTACGACGGGACTGAACTGATTAATAATGGACCTGTGCCGAATTTTTGGAGAGCCCCTATCGACAATGATAAAGGGAATGGCCATCCGGGCAGAACGGCAACCTGGAAAAATGCAGGAAAGAATAGATCCGTCACCCGTATTGAGGTATTCAAAATCGGAGAAAAGGCTGTGCGAATCGATGTTGAAGAAACACTCCCTACATCAACCGTATCTACGTATAAGACCTCTTATACAATTTTTGGAAATGGAGATATCAAGGTAGCCAGCGAACTGAAGCCGGGTGGTGCAAGCCTGCCTGAAATTCCTGAAGTCGGTAATCTCATGACGATTCCGGGACAATTTGAGCAGATGACATGGTACGGACGCGGTCCACAAGAGAATTATCAGGACCGTAATTCAGGTTCGGATGTTGGTCAATATAGCGGTAAAGTTAAAGATCAGTTTTTTCCTTATATTGAGCCTTCAGAAACAGGTAATAAAACGGATGTACGCTGGGTTGCATTGACCAATAACGATGGAGCAGGACTTATGGCCATTGGAAGTCCTACCATCGAAGCCAATGCTTTGCATCATACACCAGAGGACCTTGACGGTCCAAAGCATCCACATGAAGTGCCATATCGAGAAGATATTACACTTCGACTGAATTATAAGCAGATGGGACTCGGAGGAGACAACAGCTGGGGAGCTAAACCTCATGCTCCGTATATGCTTCTAGCTAATAAGACGTATAACTACAGCTATACGCTTAGACCTATTCCGTCTAACACAACCGATCTCATGAGCTTGAGTAAGGGGGTCTCCACAGTCCATCTTGTTGGGGCGATTAAAATAGACGGGAAAGCTTTAGCGGGATTTGATCCAGAGAAGACCAGTTATACCTACAATGTGCTTCGTGGCACAACGAAGGTGCCTGTAGTTACGGCTGATGCTGCAGGCGAAAGCGTTGTGATTGGTATCAAACCGGCTAAAGATCTAACCGGAACAACTGTAGTTACTGCAACCTCTGCCGACGGAAAGACTACTGAAACCTATGAAATTAAGTTTAATGTGGTGGATTACTACCTCAGCGATATGGATTGGAAAAGTGCAACGTCAGGATGGATGACTGTACAGAAGGATAAGAGCGTGGAAGGCCAGCCGATCCGCCTCATGGGATCCTCTGGAGTCGACACTTACGAAAAAGGTATGGGTACGCATGCGAACTCAGAAATCATTTACGATCTGAGCGGAAAAC
This sequence comes from Paenibacillus sp. VTT E-133280, assembly GCF_002264385.1. Classification (NCBI taxonomy): domain Bacteria; kingdom Bacillati; phylum Bacillota; class Bacilli; order Caryophanales; family Paenibacillaceae; genus Paenibacillus; species Paenibacillus sp. VTT E-133280. Next base: position 37,878 of record NZ_NFUX01000036.1, on the reverse strand, counting down.
ATTTCACAGCCTTCGAAACTATTGTCGGGGTTGACCAAGAAATCGGCAGCACGGCTGCTGGTAAGAACACGATCGTATTCCAGGTGTTTCTTGACGGGAAAAAAGCCTATGACAGTGGATTAATGAGAGCGGCTACACCAGCCAAAGAAGTTCGCTTAGACGTTAGTAAGGTCAAGGAATTAAAGCTTGTTGTCCTAGATAACGGTGACGGTAACGAGGAGGACCATGGTGACTGGGCGGACGCCAAGTTGATCAAAGAAGATGAAGCAGAACCAGAACCGGATTCTCATCTTACAGGCCCTGATGAAGTTACAGCTGGTAAGACCTTTGACTTGGTCTACAGCCTCGGCAATACACCACAGGAAGCATACGCCCAGGATTTGACTTTCACGTATGATCCAGCCCAGCTCGAGTATATATCTGCCGAAAAAGCGGGTGAGAATACGATGATCGTTAATGAATTAACAACTTCGGGTCAAGTTCGTATCATTCTTGCGAACCCGAAGGGTAACGACGCTAAGGGAGACATGTTAAGACTTCGATTTAGTGCGAGTGCAGCAGAGAAAGAAGGAGCTGCGACGATTACACTTGCTAAATTGCAGATTGCAAATAGTCTCGGTGAAGAGAAAGAGCTGTCTGGCGGTTCACATCAAGTACTGATCAAGAAAGGCTCAACAGTTAATAAAGAAGCTCTTATTAGTCTTATTTCCAATGCGAAAAGTAAACTCGATGCGGCAGAAGAAGGTACCGAGGAAGGGCAATATCCAGTTGGTTCTAAGGCAGTGCTTCAAGATGTGATTCGTAAAGCTCAAGGCATAGCTGATAATACCGGTGCTGAACAATCAGAAGTAGATCAGTCGATCCTTGATCTGACTACTGCACTGAACACATTCTTGGAATCTGTCATTAAACCTTCTGGAGAGATCGGTGATCTTAACGGAGATGGTAAATTCTCTATCGGTGACTTGTCCATTGCAGCGGCTGCTTACGGAAAAACATCAGCTGATCCGGATTGGAACAAGTTCAAGAAATCTGATGTGAACAAGGACGGTAAGGTAGACATTAGTGATCTAGCATTTATCGCACAGAAAATATTGCAGTAATAAACGAAGACCAATAGCAACATGAATCTAAGCGGCAAGACAAGGAATTCAAACTACAGTTGATGCTGTATCCTGTCTTGCCGCTTCATTTGAATGGAGGGAATGGTTTGAGAACCATTTATAATCGCTTTGGTATGTGGAGGCTTGCAATCATGATCCTTGTGATTACAGGGCTCATGATTCGCCCGGAAAGCGCCCATGGGGCTTCCGTTGGCAACATTTCTGACTTCGTAAAGAAAGATAATAAGACTTTTGAAATCACGTCAGGCTCTGACAAGATTAGAGTAATTTTTGAGCGGGAGGATATGTTCCGGATTTGGCTTGGTGTGAATGGGCAATTCAAAGAATTGGCAGGAAAAAGTGCGGAAAAGCCGATTGAGCCAATTGTCATCAAGGATAATTTCGGACCTGTTAATGTAAAGTGGTCTGATGAAGGCATGTATTACAAGATGGAAACAGGGAAATTCGTGCTGAGAGCCTACAAGAATCCGTTAAAGTTCGCCATGTACAAAAGTGACAACCAAACGGTGGTGTGGGAAGAATCTGCTGGATTGAACTATAACGGACAGTCAGTCTCACAACAGCTTATCCGGGGTGAGGATGAATATTTCTACGGCGGCGGTATGCAGAATGGATTCTTCAACCATCGTGATCGCAAAATTACTATCGCTAACAACTATGGGGATTGGGGAAGCGGTACAGTTTCGAATCCTGCACCATTCTATTTGAGTACTGCAGGATACGGAGTGCTTCGTAACACTTTTCAAAGCGGTACTTATGATTTTGATTCGACCGTCAAGCTGACGCATAACGAAAATCGGTTTGATGCTTATTATTTCTACGGTGAGACAATGAAAGATATTTTGAACGCTTATACAGATCTTACAGGTAAACCGTCCTTGATTCCTCGTTGGGGTATGGGACTTGGTGATGCGGATTGTTACAACAGAGATCCAGAAAAGACCTCCGATGTCGTTAACCTTATTGCCAAAAAATATCGGGAAAACGATATGCCAGGAGCCTGGATTTTACCGAATGACGGATATGGTTGCGGTTATACGAATCTAGGCAACACCGTTGACGAACTACATAAGGAAGGTTTCTATACCGGATTATGGACTCAAAATGGTGTTGATAAAATCGCACAGGAAGTTGGTGTAGAGGGTACGAGGCTGGCTAAACTCGACGTTGCCTGGGTGGGACCTGGATACGATTTCGCCCTGGGTGCCAGCAAACAGGCGTTTACAGGAATTGAAGATAACTCTGATGACAGAGGTTATGTCTGGTCCGTTGGTGGCTGGGCAGGTACCCAGCGATATTCTACCGTATGGTCCGGAGATCAGTCGGGCAGCTGGGAATACATTCGATTCCATATCCCGTCGATGATCGGGGCAGGGCTATCTGGGATGCCATACTCAACCGGTGATATTGATGGGATATTCGGAGGTAGTGCTAAAACCTACGTACGAGACTTGCAGTGGAAGATTTTTACTCCAATCCTGATGAACATGTCTGGTTGGGCAGCCAAAGATAAGCAGCCTTGGGTATGGGGGGAACCTTATACGAGCTATAACAGAGAGGCATTGAAGCTCAGACAGCAATTGACACCATACTTTTATACCTATCTCAATGAGTCTTACGAATCCGGAGCCCCGATCATGCGGGGAATGATCTATTCTTATCCGAATGATCCGAACTCGAAGGGAACGTTAACACAATATCAATTCATGTCCGGCGAATCGTTCCTGGTTGCACCAGTTTATACCGACACGACAATGCGAAACGGAATATATCTTCCGAAAGGAAAATGGATCGATTACTGGACAGGAGAAGAACATTACGGTTCAAAAATGTTAGACGAATACAATGCTCCACTGGATCGTTTGCCGCTTCTAGTAAAGGGTGGAGCAATCATCCCGATGTATCCTGAATCGTTATACGATGGTCAGGTTCCTCCTGATCCAATTACTTATGATATATATCCTTATAAATCCTCAAGCTTTACGATGTATGAAGATGATGGTACATCGAAGGAGCATCGTACAGGCAAATTTGCAAAAACATTAATAACCTCCACCGCTCCTGAGCAAGGGAGTGGAGACTTGATTATTAAGGTTGGAGCAAGCGTAGGTGACTATAAAGGCAAATTGGAGTCACATAAGAATCAGTTTACAATCCATATGCCAGATCACCCGGAGGCTGTTTCTGTAGATGGAACATCCTATCCTGAATTGCAGTCCAAAGCAGCATGGGATGGAGCAACAAGTGGCTGGTGCTATGCTAAGCAAGACAAAGGCGGCATCCTGTACATTAAAACACCATCCATATCCGCTGATAAGGAATTTGTTGTGAAAGTCGCAGGCTTTACAGCAGATACGACTCCACTAGTAGATGCTGTCAAAATTGAGCTGCCTCAGGTGGACACAGACCCAAGTCGTATTCCGCAGGAAGATATGATTGCAACTGCAACGAATGCGGCTTCGGATACGCCAGCAGCTAATGTGCTGGATGGCAGCTATGAATCGATATGGCTTTCTTCAGCAAATGCTGGAAGTAAGCAGAGCATCACTTTAGACCTGGGGATTAAACAGCATGTGAATAAAATAAAATACTTGCCAAGACAGTACGGTGGCAAAGACGGCATAATTACAGGTTACAAGCTGTATACGAGTAAGGATGGAACTAACTATACGCTCGTAAGCAGTGGACAATGGAATGAAGACAAACTAGAGAAGACGGTGAATTTTGATACAGTAGAAGCTATTTTTGTGAAGCTTGAAGCGACAGAAGCTGTTGGGGGTGTCGTATCTGCTGCAGAGATCAATCTGTACCGTGATCTATCACAGCCTTCACCGACAGCGATACCTAAAAATGAGATGACAGCCTCAGCGAAAAGCTTCCAGCCTGGTGCGGAAGCAGCTAAAGCGATTGATGGGGACCGGAATTCCGCATGGCATACGAAATGGGATGGATCCGATAAGCTCCCGCAATCCATCATTCTCGATTTAGGTAAGGTTCGCAATGTTAGCCAATTCCGGTATGCACCACGTCTGGATGCTGGGAACGGAACCATTACCTCATACAACCTTTACGTCAGCACGGATGGAGAATTATATACGAAGGTATCCAGTGGTACATGGCTCAGAAACAACTTGAAAAAATACATCCTTTTCGATAGTGTTTCCGCCCGCTATGTGAAGCTTGAAGCAGCTGTTGCACTTGGAGGATTCGCTTCGGCTTCGGAGGTCGATGTCTACGAGGCGCCGAAGGCAGCACCTGAAGTCCGTTTGATTTCAGAAGGCAAACCTGCTACAGCAGACAGTACGGATCAAGCGCATCCGGCTGGCCTTGCTAATGATGGGGATATGGACACATTCTGGTCAGCGGCGGATACGAACAATGGTACTAGCTGGACGGTTGATCTTGGTATGATGCATTCCATTAAATCCTCCGAGGTTTCTTTTGAGCATAGTAACAAGGCTTATCAGTACAAAATTGAAGTTCGGGAAACCGCGAACTCCAATTGGATTACGGTAACGAATCGAACGAATAATCAGGAAACTGGCACCATTCAGGATACTTTTGGAAGCCAGGGTAGATTCGCTAGAATTACGATCACCGGACGGCCTGATGCTCAATCAAAGGCTGCTGTTCGTGAATTCAAACTGTTCGGCATCCCACTGGAAGACGGACAGAAGGTTACTGGCATAAAGCTTGACCGTGAGGCCCTCTCACTTAAGGCGTTGGATGCCCCGGTTCAATTGAAAGCGGTCATTGAGCCTGAGAATGCTGGTAATAAAACAGTTAAGTGGGTAAGCAGCGATCCTGGTGTTGCCAGCGTGGACAGTAAGGGATTGGTCACACCAAAAGGGCAGGGCACGACATCGATTACCGCGACGACGGAAGAAGGCGGATTTACAGCAATAAGTGTGGTGACGGTCACTGGACAGAGCAACCTAACCGAAATTCCGCAAAGTCAAATGAGTGCAGAAGCTACGAGCTATGAAGCAGGCGAAAACGATCCGAATTTGGCATTGGATGGCGATCCGGATACACATTGGCATACGAAGTGGTTTAACGTTGATCCACTTCCGCAGTCGATAATGGTGAATCTGGGCGGAAAGTATACCATCAGCAAGCTAGGATACTTACCTCGGCCGGATGAAGGCAATGGCACAATTACTGCTTACAATGTGTACACAAGCACCGATGGTGTGAATTACACGCTCATGACAAGCGGGAACTGGCTGCGAAGCAAACAGCTCAAGGAAGTGAATTTCGCTCCGGTGAAAGCGACTCACATTAAGCTGGAAGCTGTAAAAGGCGCGGGTGAATTCGCATCCGCAGCCGAGATTACGGTGTATCAAGTGAAGCAGGAATCGGCTCAAGTCCAAGCCGTATTGAGTGCTGATGCATCCGTTACTGCCGGCAAGCCTTTTGTTGTCCGGTATGATGTGAACAATATCTCCGGGAAGGTATTTGCACAGGACCTCACCATTCAGTACGATGCTGACCGTATGGATTATGTATCTGCTAAATCACTGATCCAAGGTGTTGCGATTGTTGAAGAGATAACTAAAACACCTGGAAAGCTTCGTTTGATTATGGCGAGTGAAGGTGCGGAACACGGATTAAGCGGAAATCAACAAATTGCCGAGCTGACATTCCAGGCAAAAGAAGTATCGGAGACGGTTACCGTTAATATCAGTGTGTCAGAAGTACTGCTAGGTGATGAAGACGGAACAGAAACCACAACTGCACCAGCCACAATCTCTGTAAAAGTGAAACCAGAGCAAACAGGAGTATCAGGCGATCTTAACGGCGACGGAAAAGTCAGTATTGGTGACTTGGGTATCGTTGCTGCACACTACGGCAAAGATTCATCAAGTCCTGATTGGCAGCAAGCGAGGCGTGCGGATATGAATGGTGACGGTAAGATCGATATTACAGATCTTGCTCAATTAGCGAAACAAATCGTAAATCTCTAACAGAGGCTGACATCCTGAACAAAATTATAAAAATGAGGTGAGAAGAATTTGAACAGTAATCGATGGTACAAAAAGGCAGTAATAATGACCATGATCGCCGTGATTTTAAGCTGTGTATCTTTTACGAACCCTGTAGTGAATGCAGATGCATCCAATGCTACGCCTTCAGCTACTTTAGCAGGGAGTAAGAAGGTTGTTGCGCCGGGAGAGTCTTTTACCGTGAAGTATGGCATCACCAGTGTCTCCAGTGATGTGTATGCACAGGATATTACCTTTGAATTTGATCCGGCTGTCATGGAATACCTTCCAGATTCAATCCGCTCTCTGCAGGAAGGCGTAATTATTATCAATGAACCAACTACAAGTACTCCCGGTAAGCTACGGGTTCTCTTGGCAAGTTTGGGTAGTCAGTATCCGATTACTAGCGATGCTGAAATTGTTGAACTTGGTTTCAAAGCAGCAGATGTAATACAAGACACAGCGGGAGTTATCCGGCTTACTCAAGCGATAATAAGTGACAGTCAAGGGGAAGAATCCGTGCTCCAACCGGCAACCTTAACCATTCAGATCAGAGTAAATACGGAATTATCTATAGACGTGAATGGTGATGGCAAAGTGAGTATTGGTGACTTAGCGATTATCGCAGCGAAGTATGGCATAGATTTGAGCAGTTCGGAGTGGGATGCTGTGAAACGACTTGACCTCGATAGAAGCGGTACGATTGATGTTGCTGATTTGGCAATAGTAGCGAAGAAAATAGTTGAACAAGAGTAGTCAAGGCGAGTAGATATATGGTTATCCAAACCTAAGGAGGACTAATATTTTGAAGAAATTCGCAGTCATTATTCTTTCGATCTTGATGGTGGCCATTATGTTTCCATTCACTGCGCTAGCCAATCCAGCAGAACAAGACAAACAGACCGATCCAAGACTTGTGCTTAGAGTAGAGAATAAACAAATTCACAATGCTAATTTTACGAATCTGGATGATAAGGTAGATGCGCTTAAAGCCTTAGATGAAGGGACTATCATTGTCCGGTTCCGCTACACGGGTTCTACAATTATGTCGTTATTCTCCTTAAGTAATAATACGTTGCCGAATGGTCACTTCCATCTATATATCACACCTTCTGCCATCGGAAGTGAGAACCGGTATGAAGAGCCTGGGAAGACAGCGTCTAATACACATGTTAAAGCTGATGTTACGGTGAAAGAGAATGAAGTGCATACCGTAGCCATGGTTGTAGATAAAGTAGAAGGTTATAAATATTTCCTTGATGGGAAACTCCTCAAGCAAGACACAACTACAGCAAAAAAGTTTCTCAATAATATTTATGCACCAAACCGTGCCGAGTTAGGTAGAACAGAGAGAAAATCCGGTTCTAATAACTATCCGTTTAATGGAGAGATTGACTTTGCTGAAGTGTATAGCGAACCGCTGGCGGATCAAGATTTGATTGCTGTAACGGGTGTAACAAGTAAGACTCCGGTTCAAAATCCGTTGCCTGAGCAGGCTTTAATCACTGATCCGTATAACGTTTATTATCCAGGACTGTACGGATCGGATGCATACCGCATTCCGTCACTTCTGTACACGGAGGATGGAACGCTGATCGCAGGAATTGATAAGCGGATCAATCATGGAGGAGATTCACCAGCTAATATTGACATGATGGTAAGACGAAGTCTGGATAACGGAAAGACTTGGGAAAGTAACGGAATTCTAATTAATAACTATCCCGGCAACGCCTCAAACATAGACCAGTCCTTACTGCAGGATAAGGAAACGAAGAGGATTTTCTCTTTAGTTCTTGGATTTCCCGAGGGTGGAGGATTTCCTACCTCGCAAAGAGGTACCGGATACAAGACGATCAATGGAGAAAAATATTTACTTTTGAAAGATTCGAGCAATCAGGAATTTACCGTTCGGGAAAATGGAGAAGTCTATAACAGCTCAAATGTAAAAACTGCCTACAGCGTGGACGCCTTGAGAAATTTATATAACAACAATACAAATATCGGGAATATCTTTCTTAGCAATTCGCCACTTAAACCGCTTGTTACTTCTTATCTTGAGCTATGGCACAGTGATGATGAAGGAGCGACTTGGGAGGGGCCTGTAACTTTAAACCCTTCGGTGAAAGAAGAATGGATGGTATTTCTGGGGGCAGGTCCGGGCACCGGCATTCAATTGGCGAAAGGTCCTCATGCTGGAAGACTGGTGTTCCCCGTGTACTTTACGAATGAAAATAACAGGCAAGCAAGTGCAACCATCTACAGCGATGATCATGGTGAAACATGGCATCGTGGAGAGTCTCCTAATCATGGGCGGGTCGTAGACGGGGTTACCCTTGATGAGAGAACCTTTAATGGCTCTAATAATGAGCTTACAGAAGCGCAAGTAGTGGAGTTGCCAGATGGACAGCTAAAGATGTTCATGCGGAATTATTCAGGGTTTGCCCAAATCGCGACCAGCTTTGATGGTGGAGAGACTTGGGCTGCTGAAGTTGTGACAGAACGTGATTTGATTGCTGCTTACTGCCAAATGACGGCGATTCGATACGACGGCCAGATAGATGGGCAGGAAGCTGTTATCTTCGCAAGCCCTGCTAACTCGACCAGTAGAATTAACGGGACGGTGAAGGTAGGTTTAATTAAGGAAGACGGAACCTACGCAAACGGCAGAACGAAGTATAAGTTTGATTGGAAGTATTCCCAGCTGGTCAAAGAAGGCTATTATGCCTATTCAAGTTTGTCTAATCTGGGCAATGGTGAAATCGGTCTTTTCTATGAAGGAACGGGTAGTGAAGCCATGAGTTTTATTAAATTCAATACGGAATATCTCAAATGGCAGCGTCAAGGAGAAATTCAAGATCCTAAGTTGACCTCTATCAAACTTGAATCTGTACAACCGGCAGGGTATGCAGCTAAGGATAAAGTCCAGATTAAAGCTGTCTTTAATCACTATGTCATGCTTAATGGTGATCAGACTTTGAAAGGTAAGATTGGGGATAGAGATGTTGTATTTAAATTGAAGAGTTCAAGTACAGCGGGCACAGAATATGTCTTTGAAGCAGAGTTCCCGGAGCTTACTTCAGGCGAATATCCGTTGGTAGCGGGCTTCGGGACAAATCTGGACATTAGAAATGCTTTTGGAATAGCACTAGACACGCAGTCCAGTGAGAATAAGCTGAATTCGGTTATAAAGTCCAAAGCTTCTGAAGACCAAGGTACCTTAGCAACTCTGACAGGTCCAAATCAAGTGAGCGCTGGTGAAGAGTTTAAAGTTCAACTGAGCTTGAAACAGATCAAGGATCCTGTATATGCACAAGACATTACAGTTCAATTTAATACAGACAATGTGGATTTTATATCTGGAATTTCATTAGTGGATGGTGTGCAGGTAGTGGAAACCGTAACTACAGCTCCTGGACAGAGCCGGTTTCTCCTCGCCAGCGAGGGTGCAGACCACGGGGTATTAGGTAACATTCAGCTAATGGAGCTTAACTTCAAAGCAAAGCCATTACTTGAGGCTAAGTCTGGTGAAATTCGGATATCTGATGTTACGATGGGTGATGTGAATGGTATTGAGACAAAGGTTACGGGCTCCGCTTTGACAGTTGTAGTTGCCCCTGAGGATACTGGTCTCAAGGGAGATCTTAACGGCGATGGCAAAGTGAGTATCGGCGATTTAGGAATCATGGCCGCGCATTACGGTAAGGATTCCTCCAGTCCAGATTGGAGTAAGATTAAGCACGCAGATCTGAACAAGGACGGCAAAATAGATATTTCTGATCTTGCTGCACTTGCGAAAAAGATTGTGGAGTAGTTGGCTGCCTCATTTTTACAATCAGTGGGTGTTATTATGAGAGGGGATCAACGCATGCCAAACGGTAAAAGTAGATTAGTCAGAAGGACTGCAATTCTACTATCTGTATGGATCGCTTGCTCGCAGCTACTTATCAGCATACTTCCGTCTAATGGGGTCTTAGGTCCAAAAGTGTATGCAGATGTTCAGTCGGCAGCTGAAACTGCGGCTGCGGCAGATCAGAATTTGTCATTATGGTATCAAGCGCCGGCCACGAACTGGGAGACGCAGGCGCTCCCTATTGGAAATGGTTATATGGGTGGCATGGTATTTGGTGGTGTTGAGCAGGAGCGAATTCAATTTAATGAAAAGACACTGTGGAGCGGTGGGCCTGGAGCAGATTCAAATTACCAATATGGTATTAAAGACGGTGCTCAGCAACATGTTGAGACCATAAGACAGCTTCTAAAAGAAGGGGAAATTAATGAAGCTAAGGCTCTTGTAGGGAAGATTACTGGTGTTATGGGTGCTGGTGATAGTTCTTTCGGAGCGTATCAAGCATTTGGTGATGTGTTCTTAGATTTTAACCGTCAGTCAGCGTATACGGTAACAGCGAGCTCGGATAATCCACAATACGGCGAGCCTATTTCCAATTTAACCGACGGTTCGGAAAATACGAAATGGTATTCAGGGGATGGAGCACCACCTTTTTGGGTGCAGTGGGCATATGAAGAGGCTAAGGTAATTACCGGCTATTCATTCACTTCAGGGAATGATGTGCCTGATCGGGATCCGAAGAGCTGGACGCTGAAAGGCTCGAATGACGGGCAGCAGTGGTCCCCACTAGATAACAGATCCAATGAAGAGTTTGCGAGCCGCAAGCTGAAGAAATCATATACTTTTTCCAATACTACAGCTTATAAATTCTATAAATTCGATCTTGTAAGCAAGGGCGGAACGAAAATTCAATTGTCCGAGATAGAGATGACAAGCGAAGCAGGTAACAGCGGTGCTCAGTCGTACTCTGATTATCGGCGTGAATTGAATCTTAATGATGCCATGGCAAGAGTGTCCTATACTTCGGGCAATGTAAAATACAAGCGTGAGTATTTCATCAGTTATCCGGATAAGGTCATGGTGATGAGACTGACAACGGATGAGCATCAGCCGATGACCTTCGATGTTCGCCTTACTGGTGCTCAGCCGTCTAATACGGTGAAGGGTGAAGGAAATAAACTGACGCTAAGTGGGAAGGTACCCAGTAATAAGATGGCATATGAAGCGCAGCTTCAAGTACAGCATGAAGGAGGAACTGTAACAGCGAAAGATGGGAAACTTACGGTGAACGGTGCGAGTGTTGTCACGATCCTGATGACCGCTGCAACAGATTATGTTAATAATTATCCTACGTATAAGAGTGACAAGACGCCAAAAGAAATTGTAGAAGCGAACCTAAATGCAGCATACGCTAAATCATTTAATCAGTTGCGCGCAGCTCATTTGGCAGATTACAAAGAACTGTTCGATAGAGTTTCTCTTGATCTTGGTGGGGTTGCTACAAATCTCCCTACGAATGAGCTTTTGAATGGTTATAAAACGAATGCTAGTGACGGAGAGAAAAGAAGCTTGGAGGCATTATTTTTTCAATATGGTCGTTATTTGCTTATTGCATCCTCCCGGGAAGGCTCACTGCCTGCTAACCTACAAGGCGTATGGAATCAAGTAAATAATCCACCATGGAATAGTGACTATCATACGAATATCAATGTACAGATGAATTATTGGCCATCCGAGGTGGTTAACTTAGCGGAAACCGATATTCCGTACATTGATTATATTGATTCTCTGCGCGAGCCGGGTAGGGAAACAGCCCAAAGACATCATGGAATCGAAGGGGAAGGTTGGGCGATTCATACCGTCAACAACCCATTTGGTTATACTGCGCCAGGCTCAGATTTCTATTGGGGCTGGTCACCGGCTGCCAACGCCTTCATGGTGCAGCAGGTGTGGGATCACTATGCTTTTAGTGGAGATAAAGATCTTTTAAGAGGCCAAGTGTATGACATTATCAAGGAAACAACACAATTCTGGGTTAAATACCTGGTCGAAGATTCAGACGGAAGTCTAGTATCATCTCCTTCCTACTCTCCAGAGCAAGGGGATATATCGATCGGTGTGTCTTATGATCAGGAATTAGTCTGGGAGTTGTTCACACAGTTCATCAAGGCTAGTGAAATCTTGGGTGTGGATGAACAGCTGCGTAACGAGGTCATGGAGAAACGAAGCAAGCTATGGATGCCGCAGGTCGGAAGCTGGGGGCAGGTGCAGGAGTGGAAGAATGATATCGATAGTCCATCAGATCAGCACCGCCATATCTCGCATCTGATTGGCTTGTATCCAGGTACGCTTATTAATGAAGTGAATAATCCGGAGTTATTTGCAGCAGCAAGAGTCACCTTGAATTCTCGTGGCGATGGTGGAACCGGGTGGAGTAAAGCGAATAAGATCAATTTATGGGCACGTCTGCTTGATGGTAACCGTGCACATAAACTGTTAGGTGAGCAGCTTAGAGGCAGCACGCTCGACAATTTGTTTGATACACATCCACCATTCCAAATCGACGGTAACTTCGGAGCAACTTCAGGAATTGCAGAAATGCTTCTACAAAGCCAAACTGGAAGTATTGATTTATTAGCTGCTTTACCCGATGCCTGGGCTACAGGAAACGTTAAAGGGCTTGTGGCAAGAGGTGGATTTGAAGTGGATATGCGCTGGGAAGGTACGATCTTGAAAGAAGCCTTGCTTACTTCTAAGCAAGGTAATAAGGCTTCAGTTAAATACCCTGGATTTGTACAATCCAATAAATTCAAGGTCGTTCGTGTAGGAAGCGGGGAATCTATCAACTTCATTGCGAATGGGAACTTGATTGAATTTCCAACGGTGAAAGGACAGCAATATAAGATTGTGTCTAGTGTAAAACCTCCTGTGCTGCCAATAAAAGTAGATGATAAAGATCCTTCGATTATATACACCGGAACGTGGAGTCCTTACAGTGACGCAGGCGATTACAAAGGCACAGAAAGCTATAGTAATCAGAAAGGGGCTTCAGCGTCGCTCACGTTTACAGGAACAGCGATTAAATTCATCAGCGCTTTGCAGGCAAACCACGGATATTTCGATGTGTATCTCGATGGGGAGCTAGTCGCTGAGGGTGTTGATGGATATGGTTCATCGACGATGAAGCAGCAAGTATTATTCCAACAATCCGATCTCTCGAAAGGGGAACATACGATTAAGATTGTCGTGAAAGGAACGAAGAACAATACCTCTTCGAATACTATTGCAATGATTGATGCTTTTGAATATGTTCCTGTTGAGCGGAATGAACCTACTGCGATAACTTTAAGTGGACCTAAGTCTATAAATCAAGGTCAGACCTTTACAGTTGACATGGGCGTTAGCAATGTCACGGATGCGACCTATGCGCAAGACATTCGATTGAAGTACGACGAGAATCTTCTAGAGTACATCTCGGGCGAATCGGTGAACGATGGGATACAGGTGTTAGAATCAAAGAATGATCCAAGCGGAACCATTCGCTTAATCACTGCTAGTACGGGAACTGGTCTAACCGGTGATGCCAAGTTGCTTGAACTAAGCTTCAAAGCAAAGTCAGTGACAAAGTCCGAGTTAGCGAGCATAGAGGTAAGCAGTGCTGTATTTGGTGATGCGAATGGACTGGAGACTGAAGCCGATCTCTCAAACATTGAGGTCGAGATTAAGGCAGATGAAACGCCACCAGTAAAATCCGGAGACTTAAATGAGGATGGTAAAGTGAGCATCGGTGACTTGGCGATTGCAGCTTCGCACTATGGTAAAGATCAGAATAGTGTAGATTGGCAGACGGCTAAGCGAGCAGATCTTAACAATGACGGAAAGATCGACATTATGGACTTAGCAGCAATTGCTCAAAAAATACTGAATTGAGAGAAGGACACCTGAGTTTTTACTCAGGTGTCCTTTTTTTGTAAAAATATAAGAATACATAAGTTTCACGCTATACATTATCCTTATATTTCTCGCATTAACGCTTACCATCCTTATAAGGACGTAGAAGGTATTAATGCTTGATAAAAAAGGTTCTATAGGACAAAAAGTATCAACTCCACATCAAAAGAGATCATGTGGTTACGTTTTTATAGCCTATATAATGGAAAAGCGTTAATAGAATTACATTCAGAATTACAAAATCAAGTGTTTACAGAAGTCAGGCAAGTTTATTCGAGGGGGATAGCCAATGAAAAGCAAGGGTAAAAAGAAAGCGGCATTAAGTCTAGTTATGATGTCCATTGTATTGTCTCTGGCAGGATGTGGTGGCGGGGGGACAAATGGGGCTGAAGCTCCAGCTCCTGAGAAAACAACAGCTGCGACGCAGACTGAGCCAGCGAAGACAGACGAACCCAAGCCCGAAGAGCCGAAAGAAGCGGGAGACCTCGAAATCCAATATTTTGTCGGTGGTTATGGAGACGGTTGGTGGAAAGAAGTCATTGGTGAATTCAAGAAGAAGTACCCGGATGTCAACATTAAAGAGTCCGCAGGTTCACAAATCAACGAGCAAATGAAGCCCCGCTGGATCCAAGGTAATCCCCCAGATGTTGTATACATCGATGGAGCAGGCTCGAACGAAACGCAAATGGTGCTCGACGATCAATTAATGGATATTACAGATTGGGTTAAAGATGCAAAAAATGTGGACGGAGAGCCGCTTACGAGTAACTTGATCGCACCTCCACAAGACTACAGTGGCAAAAACTATACGATTCCACTCGTATTCGGATCATGGGGAACCTTCTATGATGAAACCCTGTTTACTGAAAAGGGATGGGATGTTCCGAAAGATTGGGATAGCTTCCTCGCCACTAGTGAAAAAATCAAAGCGGATGGCGTATATCCTTACATTCATACCGGTAAATACCCATACTACATCGTGGGAGGTCTCTTAAATACAGGTTTTGTATCTGAGAATGGAGACAATCCGCAGATCTTAAAGGATCAAGAAGCTGCTAAAGAAGGTTCTTTCAAAAATGATGCTGTAGCGAATACCTTGAAAAAGATCGTTGATATGAGGGACAAAGGGTATTTCGATAACGCATCGTTCGGTATGAGTCATACAGACTCCCAAATGCTCTTCTTGCAGCATAAAGATGCAATGATTCCTAATGGCTTGTGGCTCGAAAATGAAATGAAAAAAGATGTTCCAGAAGGCTTCAAATTTGGATTCATTCCTTCCGTTATGCAGAAGCCAGGCGGTAAATTTGTGGCTATTCCTTACACTAGTAACATTGCAATTGCAAAGAAGGCTAAAAATCCAGATGCAGCAAAAGCATTTATTGAATTTATCTTTACGAAACAAGCCGCAGTTCGTTGGGCTGAGCTGACAGGCGCTTTGATGAATGTCAAAGCAGATCTGGAATCTTCAGGCGCAAGTGATGTTGTTAAAACAGCAATGAAATATTTCAACGGTAGTGACACGATTGTTGCTCCTGTATTTAAATTGGCTGCGGACATTGAGCAGGCAGAGAATGATGCAACCATTGCGTTGCTGCAAGGTTCCATTACACCAGAAGAATGGATGGACCGTATGGAGAAGGCGGCAGCCAAAATCCGGAAGTAAGTTCATGACTCTTCTTTCTAAACAATCAGAGGACATAGGTGCCTCTGATTGTTCTTTCAAATTTAAGGGGAGGATGGCTTACGCCCATGAAGAACAATAAATTGTGGAAACGTAATTTGTTTATTGCGAGTTTCTTGCTGCCTACGTTTGCTATCTTTTGTTTATTCACTATTTATCCGCTGTTTCGAGGTTTGTACTTAAGCTTCTTCGATTGGTCAGGTGGGTCCGAATCGATGAATTTTATCGGTATTGATAATTATAGACAATTATTCTCGGATGAGATCATACCAAAAGCCATTTCGAATGATTATTTCTTGATTTTTTGGAAGGTCATCTTAATCATGTTGTTTGCAACGTTTTTCGCAGTATCATTGACCCGTTTAAAATTGAAAGAATACGGTTTTTACCGAGTGGTGTTTTTCTTTCCGAATATCATTTCCGTAGCCGTTATCGGTGTATTGTGGAGTTTTATATACAATCCCCGTCTTGGATTCCTGAATGCGTTCATCTCGTTATTTACAGGAAAACCAGTGGAAACGAACTGGTTAGGTGATTCAAACCTCGCAATGTGGTCACTTCTTCCTCCTAGTGTATGGGCTGGTATCGGATTCTATATGCTGCTTATTATCGCTTCTATTCTAGGTATTCCTTCCTCGCTATATGAAGCAGCCAGTATTGACGGTGCGGGGCAATGGCAACAGTTTACTCGAATTACTTTACCCCTGATCTGGGAGCAATTCAAAACCTCGATCATTCACATCGTAATCACAACACTGAACGGCTCCTTTATTATTGTTAAGCTGATGACGGATGGTGGCCCGGATAATCAGACACAAGTTCTCGGTTATTATTTGTATCAGATGGGCTTCAAACAGTTCCATTTAAGCTACGGGGCAACCATAGGGGTGCTGATATTACTGTTATCTTTAATCACAACTCTAATTTTGCAGCGCATTCTTCACCGGGAGTCCATTGAAATGTAAGGAGGACAATACTTTGAACGATAATCCCGCCAAAAAACCACTTCTGCTGATATCAAAAATTGCAGTTCGATTTTTCCTCATCTTGTGGAGCTTGGTAGTCTTATATCCTGTTCTTTGGACATTCCTGACATCCTTAAAGGATAATCAGCAGGTTATGCTAGGGAAACCGTGGGATTTTCCATCTATTTTTCGTTTTGAAAACTATACAAATGTGTGGAGCAGAGCAAACTTTGGTGATTACTTTCTTAACTCCATTATAGTAACCGTGGCTAGTACACTGTTATCCCTTATTATGGCTGCTACAACAGCGTATATATTAGCCCGGTTTACCTTTAAATCTAGAGGTTTGTTTTATTTTGTATACGTTGCTTCAATGATGATTCCAACCACACTCGGATTGATACCGTTGTTCTTTCTTCTCGGAGATATGAATTTGTCCAACTCCTTAGTAGGGCTCACGCTTGTTTATTCTGTCGGAACTATTGGCATCCTTCCATTCGGTATCTTCTTTCTGGTTGGGTTTTTCAAGGCACTTCCCCGTGAGCTTGAAGAAGCCGCAACAATTGATGGATCTTCACTATATGGCGTTTTCTTCAAGATCATGTTGCCATTATCGAAGCCAGGATTAATCACAGTAGGAATTATGAATGCTTTAACGGTGTGGAATGAGTACATTATGGCCACAGTATTGATCAACGATCCAGCGAAATACACCATTCCTGTAGGAATAGCCATTATGCAAGGGGAAATGCAATACAGAACAGAATGGGGGCCATTGTTTGCGGGTCTTTCCATTTCTATGATTCCCGTCATTGTGATGTATGTGTTGTATCAACGTCAAATTACGGGTGGGTTAACAGCAGGTGCGTTGAAAGGTTAATTGCTGGTATTTTAGGAGGTGCTAAGGAAATGCCGAAGAAGATTCTCAGTATCTTCATTACACTTATGATGGTGGCCGGCTTGTTCTCCAGTTTTGCAGCTGCAGCGGATGTAGCTTCTGATCTTCCGGAAAAAGATGCAAAATTAACGGAATCCTATGAAATCTATCCATTACCGCAGCAACAAACCGAAGAAGAGACAACCTTAACCATTACACAAAATGTAAACGTTGTTATTGAAGATTCGATTGACCAGCCGACAAGAAAGCTGCTTCAAAAGATACTGGATTCCAAATCACTTCAGGTTACTGAGTCAGGAGCTGTAGTGGCAGGGAAAACAAACATCTTTTTGGGAACTAAAAATTCATCAGGCTATGTAGACAACTACTTCACTCAAAATATTCCCTATGAGGCGGATCACTTCAATGAGCTGGACGCTTATGTTCTTAACGTTAGCACCAAGCAACAGAATAAAGGTGTTATTACGATATTAGGTAAAAATACGGATGCGGCTTATTATGGCCTGGCAACGCTGAAGATGATTTTTGATCAAATTCCTGATCTGCAGGTTCGTAATCTCACTATCGAAGATTTCTCTGATACCCGCTCGCGGGGATTTATCGAAGGATTTTACGGCACACCCTGGTCACATGAAGATCGAATGAGCTTGATGCGTTTCGGTGGAGAGCTGAAGATGAACACTTATATATTTGCACCTAAAGATGACAAGTACCATAACTCAGAGTGGAGAACACCCTATCCTGCAGCTGAGCTTGCCAAGATCAAAGAACTGGTTGATGTCGGACATGAATCCAAGACGCAGTTTGTATGGGCGATTCATCCAGGGTTCAATATGATCAATTGGAACAATTATAATGCAGAACTCCAAACCTTACTTGCAAAGCTTGAACAATTGTATAGTGTGGGCGTACGGCAATTTGGACTATTCATGGATGATATCAGCACCTCACAATCATTAGTAGATAAAGATAAACATGTGAAGCTAATTACAGATGTTGCGAATTGGGTGACGTCCAAGAAAGATGTTAAATCATTAATTTATTGTCCTCCATATTACAATAAAAGCTGGACCGGAACGACTGGCAGACCCTATCTTGAAGCCTTGAGAAATGTGCCAGAGAATGTAGATATAATGTGGACCGGAAACGGTGTTGTTGCGTCTGTTAATGCGGCAGATATGCAGTGGCCGAAAGATGCACATGGAAGAGATCCGTATATGTGGTTAAACTGGCCAGTGAATGACTATAAGGATGCAAGACTGCTGCTAGGTAAAGCAGAAGTGCTCATTCCAGGGACACATAATATTTCTGGTGTGGTGACTAATCCTATGAAGCATGCGGAATTATCTAAGATTGGGATCTTCGCGGTAGCGGATTACACTTGGAATGTAGATGATTTTGATCAAGAGGAGAGCTGGCTTGATTCATTTAAGCATGTTGCCCCTGAAGTTGCCTCTGAGCTGAATACGATTGCCTATCATATGAGTGACCCATCGCCTAGCGGTCATGGACTTGTGGTAGGTGAATCGGAAAATATCAAAACGGAGCTAACGCAATTCTTAAGTCAATACTCAAGTGGTCAGCCGACAGAAACGACGGGAAATACATTGATTCAAGAATTTGATCTAATATTGGATGCTATCGCGTCATTTAGAGTAAATAACACGAATGAAAATATGGAAGAAGAAATTGATCCATGGCTCAATAGCCTGCAAAATGTCGTTCTTGCCGATAAATCGGCAGTCCTCTCTGCGATCGCGATCCAGAAAGAGAACGTTGATCAAGCATGGGAGGCACTTGCCAAAGCCACAAGCGCATTAAGCTTATCCAAAACATTCAAAATTAGTAAACTTAATTCTCCAGATGTGACGGTTGAAGCAGGAGCAAAGCGGCTGGTTCCTTTTGCTGAGCAGCTCATTAATAAATTAGATGCTCAGATTTACACTTTGGTAGACCCGGAATATGTTAAACCTCTAGCTGTAAGCTCTTACGGTTCTCCTTCCGGATTAAACCTGATGGTAGACGGAGATTTAGCAACGAACGTCTATATTCAGACCCTTCAACAGAATGGAGACTGGTATGGTGTTGATTTTGGCAAAACCATTAAAGTGGAAGAAATAGCGATCACACAAGGTAGAACGGATGCGGATCACGATATATTCCAAAGGGGAATTCTTGAGTATTCCGTGAACGGTCAAGAATGGACTGCAATCGGAGAAGAGCGTTCCGGGTATAAAATTTCTGCTTCCGGGCTTAGTGTGAATGCAAGGATGGTTCGATATCGATTGACTCATGCTGGAATACCTGGAGGTAAGCCTGATTTATGGACGGCAGTTCGTGAGTTTTCCGTAAATGCAGGTAAAGATAAGGTAGCCATTTACACCGATGTGACAGAGTTGAAGGATACTCCTGTTATGGTAGCAGATAATTCTGTGCAATTATCGAATATGAACGGAATCACATTAAAGCCATCCCAATATGTTGGGATTAATTTGAAATCCATTGAAGAAATTACACAAGTGGTGTTGGAAGCTTCAAACGGAGAAGTCCGGTTAGAATCCTCAAAGAACGGCGTGGAATGGGAACAAGTTAATAACGGGAATGGGGCGTTTGCTAGTGCTGCCTATTTCCGGATCATAAACAAGGGGAATGAGAACATCACTGTAGATCTGACAAAGCTCATGATCAAGCTGAACAAATTCTCTCCACCTATGATTACTCATAATTACGGAAGCATTTATGAAGGTTCTATCAACAACGTGTACAATGCTTCTTTAGAGAACAAGGTTTGGTTCGGTGCGATTCAAGCGAAGGGGAAATATGTCCAGATCGACATGGGCGGTGAGGTGAATGTCCAGAATGTAGCTGTTGTGATTGGAGACGGTGAAGGAGATTTCTTCCGTAAGGGAGATTTACAGCTGTCTCTAGACGGACAGACATGGGATACGATCCATACGTTTACTAATCCAAGCGATCGGAGTTTGAATTTCCCAGAGCACGAGGTGCCTTACCGTTATAAGCGAGTTCAAGTTGATGGTGGCAAGCAAGCCCGATATGTAAGATTGATTTCAACAGAAACACAAGATGCCTGGCTCGCGCTCAATGAAATTTTGGTTAATGAGGGGATTGAAAGACCTGGAACTGCCAATCCGGCTATTCAGGCTGAACCTGCTGGAGTTATAGGGAATGAAGCGTCTCTGTCCGTTGACCAAAAGCTATCCACCTTCTATATGCCGGGTACTGGGAATATGGGTTCCTTAAATTATAAGTTGTCGAAGGATACCCGGGTAAAAGAAGTGATAGTTTTGCAAAATCCATCGGATCAATCAAACGCTGCGGTGTCCGTGCGAGATGCGAGTGGATGGCATAAGGTAGGTAACCTGTCCTCCTCTTATAATACATTTGATACCTCCAAGTATAGTCATGTGTTTGAAGTGAAGATTCAGTGGGAGGGTTCGACTAAACCCAAGATCCACGAGATCATTACCGTTAAAAAAGACGGGAATGGTGAGGTTGATCCATCGGATAAGATGACTTCTGTTCTGTCTGGGGTAGACACTGTAGCTGGAGGTAAGGACTTTCAACTGGTGTTTGGGGTAAAGAGTGTAACAGATGCTGTATATGCGATGGATGTAACCATGAATTATGATCCTAAACTATTGGAATTCAAATCTGCTACTTCCTTGCGTAGTGGAATCCAGGTGCTTGAAACTGCTAATCACACGCCTGGAAAACTGCGACTGCTGGTAGTAAGTGAAGGTGTGGGAAATGCTGTGACTGGCAATCTGCAGCTGTTATCCTTGGATTTTGGTACAAAGACAGTGGCGGAAGCTATAGAGAGTATTATTCAGATTGAAAAAGTGATCGTAGCAGATGCGGAAGGCAAGGAGAGCGAAACTGTCACGTCGAGCCATAAGCTCAAGATAACTGCAGAAGAGCCGGAGCCTGGCATGACTGGTGACATCAATAAAGATGGCAAAGTGTCCATTGGTGACTTGGCGATTGTCGCTGCTAATTATGGCAAGGATACCAACAGTCCGGATTGGGCTGAGGCCAAACGTGCCGATGTCAATAAAGATGGCGTAATTGATTTGAACGACTTGGCGCTGGTAGCTCGTAAAATAACAGAATGAGCTAGAATCTGCAGTTATTTCTGCTCTAGAAGTAGCAACCCAGCGATAACAATGAAATGCCTGCACATTTGCAGGATTTCTAACATCAGGTGGGTACATCATATTCAAAAAGAGGGGTGTCACAGCGGCCATTTCATGGCTAATGGGACACTCCTCTTTTGGTTTGAAAAAAGCTAGTCTAGCTATGCTCCGCTAACTGTACCTCAAAGCCGTCTGGATCCAGTATATATAAGAATCGCAGATGAGGATTTGGCGTGATCGGTCCGCGTGCGACGGGGATGCCTTGGTTTTTCAAATACTCTATGGCATCGTCGAGCGATTCCACTTCGAAACCAATAGAAACGCCGCATTCAGGCTTCAGTGCCGGATCGCTACCCTGAATAAGCTCGATCTTGGGCTGATCCACTGTGCCTAACATAACAATTTGTTTTCCTCTACTCTCAAATCTGCGGTCAATGGGAAGCCCCAGAATCCGGTTATAAAAATCAAGGGAAGCCTCCAGATCGCGCACCCTAAGCGTTACCCAATTCATGCTCAACTTCATGATTGTAATGTCCTCCTCTATCTATTTCTATGACAAAGCCGATTCTACTTAATTATACGCTTTCTTGTTCACTAAAAGTTCGTAATATTAAACCTAATTCACGAAGGAATACATAATTGTTAAACGCTACCTTGAATTCTAGAATGATGATATTGGAAGTATATTACTTTTTCAAATCCAAAATCATTCTGGGAGGTTGTCATAATGAAGCGTAGGCTTGTTTACGTTCTTACGATCCTAGTAATCGTTCTAGGTTCCTGGTTGTTACTGCATAACCGAGAGAATATGAACGCTTTAGAAAAAGAAGGGAAAGGAGTGGCTAATGTGAATACTACTGACAGTAGCGCAACAGCGACAAAAGTTACTGTCAACAATAAACAAATTCCGGTTCAATACTTGACTCCCGCTTATAAAGTTACAGTGAAGGGAGATATTTTGTATGCGAGTAAGAAAAATGAGACAGATGCTGTAGAACCTCTGAAGCTTGATCTATACGAGCCGTCTGATGATCATAACATGAAGAGACCTGTATTTATTTTCATTCACGGTGGAGGGTACACAGAAGGAGGGAAGTACGATGCAGCGGACTTTTCTACGGGACTGGCCAAGCGTGGATATGCGGTATTGGCCATTGATTATAGGCTAAAAAAAGATCCATTTACTAATTTCACCCGCACGCTTAATGACGCTTATGAAGATGTAAGCGATGTGATCCAATGGATCAATGATAACGCAGAGAATTATGGAATGGATGCAAGCCGTATTGTGATCGGCGGTGATTCAGCAGGGGGGCATCTAGCCATAAACTTTGTTAATCAATATGTATCACAGGAGCCTTCCATCATTAAACCTATATTTTCTATTGTTGATATTTATGGCGGTGATCTGACGAAAAGTGCGGACAGTAAGCTGCCGCCGGTGCTCATCATTCATGGAACGACAGACAAACTGGTGCCGTACCAGCAAAGTGTTGAATTGGCCGAACAGCTGAAAGAGAAGGGGGTGTATCATAACCTGCTCACCATGGAAGGTGTCGGACATGATTACAAGAATGATAAATACATCGATGAAATTATGGAGACGACAACACATTTTCTATGGAATGTCATGAACAGTTCTGATCTTGCAAAGCTACCGGAGAATTCCGGATTTTCGATTGCTTCCGGAGATGCTTTTGATATTAAGCTACCCGAGGTCTATCATACGCCTTCGAAGGAGTCGATCAACATCGATTTGCCCGAGGGATGGCAGCTTCGTGAAGAGGAAGCTGACAGACTTCGGATACAGGTTCCGGAAGGCTTGGTGCGAGGAAGTGATACGCTGTTTGTCTCACGAGGCGAAGATCCTAAAACGGAAATGAGCTTCGCTGTCAATGTTAACGTAATCGACCCGTTGACGGTGAAATATGAGACATTTTATGATGAAGCTGCCAAGGAAATAAGAACTCATATGGATGTTACTAATCAGTCTTCGAACAATTTCAATGGTTCAGTGGAAGCGGATTATGAGACAGGACGTTCTACGCAAGGTACCTTTAGTTCTTCTGTGGAGAACCTAGAACCAGGAAAGAGTGTGCGGTTAGAGATTCCTGAACTTACTAGAGGACAACGGACGCTTAAATCTTATAATGACATAGGTAATCTATTGCAGTCGACGTTAGATTCCTTTAACGCACTGTTGTTGCCAAAACTCAGTAAGCCCGTTGAAATCAATGGTAACCTATCAGATTGGAGTGATCAGGCTCGCTTTAATGTGAAGGATATCAAAATCAGTGGTTGGAGAGGTGAGCAGGATATCAGTGCGACTGGTTCCTTAGCTTGGGATGAGGATAACCTTTATCTAGGGGTAGAAGTTATAGATGACAAGCATGAACAGTCGGCATCGGGTGATGCCATTTGGAGTGGAGACAGCATCCAGATCGGCATTGGTATTGCAAACACAGATGGAACGGTACCCTCGGAGTATCATGAACTAGGCGTGGCTCGGGGAAATGCAGGGAATCTGCTGAAGTGGCGCTGGTTAACCCCACGGGGATTCAATATAAATGATGCCCTAGAGCTAAAGTATGCGGTGAGTCGCTCAGATTCAACAACCAGCTACGAATTAGCCATACCCTGGCGTGAACTGAGCCATGACATTAACCATGTGAAGCAAGGAATGAAGCTTAAGTTTTCGCTGCTGGTCAATGATAATGACGGCGAAGGGCGTAGAGGCTGGCTGGAGTACAATAGTGGCATAGGTTCTTCAAAGGATGTTAATGCCTTCGGGGACCTATTTCTGGAGAATCAACATTAAAGCTTGGAGTTTCTAGTGAGATCATACTGGGTGGATATGATTAGCGGTTTGTCGAATGGAGAAGATGTATAAATTGTAATCAGTTGGCACAGGTTATTCCTAGAAAGAATTGGGGGGATGTATGTGCCGGGAAGTCGTGGGATTCCAGTATCTCAAGGATTTATGCTGATGATGTTGACCGCAGGACTAACCAATCACGTAATGATTATCCCTGTGCTGCTGGAGAAATCGGGGAGAGACGCTTGGATCACAGTAATCCTGGGGGCTATCCTATGTATTCCTTGGGTACTTTTTCTATATGCAATTATGAAAAAAATAGGGAATAGAACCTTAAAATTAGCCATAGATGAAGGCAGTGGTAAGTGGGCTAGAAGACTTGTAATGTGCATGATAAGTTTATATTTATTTTTCTTTGCCCTTTATACTTTAAAGGAAGTTATTGATTGGACCAAATCTACGTACTTACTAGAAACCCCTGTAACGGTTACAACCTTAGTATTAGTCCTGCTATGTGTGGCTACAGCGTATTCAGGTATCCTAACTATAGGTACCGCTGCGGGTATTCTGCTCCCTATGGTTGTAGTTTTAGGTTTTTTTGTTTCATTTTCCAATGCGAAATATAAGAATTATGACATGTTGTTACCTGTTTTAGAAGATGGAATTGCACCAGTACTACATGGATTGCCAGCGATACTTGGTGGCTTTACACAATTTATATTAGTGATCTTTCTTCGCCCGCATCTTAAAAAAAATCCCAAACTGCTCACTGTTGCCGCTTTTCATTTTATTTTGGTTATGCTCACGCTTGGTCCGACCATGGCTGGAATCTCCGAATTTGGGCCCGAAGAGATGAGAATTCAACGTTACCCGGCGTATGAACAATGGAGGCTGGTGAAGCTCGGTAAATTTATCGAGCATGTAGATTTTCTTTCTATCTTTCAATGGTTAAGCGGTGCGTATATCTCCATTTCACTTTGTATGTACCTAATGTCAGAGTATCTATTTCCTGCTTCCAAACGTTTAGTCGGAATTTTTTGTTCTGCGGTTCTGATGGCGGGTTTGTGTATTATGCCACTTAGTAATCTGCGAATGTATCATTACATTGGCGATCATATTCTTGTGATTTCTACCGTATATACAACAGTGCTGCTTGTACTTTTGTATTTGTTTATCGGTCGTTCAGAACCAACCAGTTCCGACTTAGGAGGGAAAACATCATGATTGTCACGGAAGAAAGCTTGAAGCAACGGTTTAAGGATTGTGAAGACGTTC
This sequence comes from Paenibacillus sp. VTT E-133280, assembly GCF_002264385.1. Taxonomy (NCBI): domain Bacteria; kingdom Bacillati; phylum Bacillota; class Bacilli; order Caryophanales; family Paenibacillaceae; genus Paenibacillus; species Paenibacillus sp. VTT E-133280. The sequence continues at coordinate 12,180 of NZ_NFUX01000036.1, read as the reverse complement.
ACTTTAAAATCTATCCCGGATATAATGTGGGGGATAAGCCGTGGGGAATTCTCATTTTTGATAAAATGATGTGCGATTCTGTGACGATTTCAGAGACTTTCCTACCGGTTATCCATCGATTATGGGGCCAATCCTTAACCGATCAGCAGCCTACCAACCCAACCCAACTGGAAGCTCAACTATCATTAAAGAAATTGCCGGCCGATGAAAAAAGTATTATTCAAAATGTATTTTCTGGTTATGCGGTTCTTGTGTTTCCAGACCAAAGTGACTGTTATGCTTTTAACGCTCCAAGCAACATCAATCGGACACCTGAGGATGCCAGCACTGAAATTTCCGTTAAAGGTGCGCGGGATGGCTTTGTAGAAAGTCTGGAGGTAAATGTAGCACTAATTCGTAAAAGATTAAAGACAACGGATTTGATATATACCTCATACACGCTAGGAGAAGTTGCTGGCGTAAATGTGGGGGTGCTCTATCTGAAGGAGCGGGTAATTCCGGAGATGGTTACGGAAATTGAAGACAGGTTAAACAGCTATACTGGTGATGCACCATCAGGCATTGGAGAACTGATAGAGCATATATCCCCTTATAAGTTCTCATTACTCCCTATATTTGATTATAGCGGTAGGCCTGATTTCACCCATGATTCCTTAATGAGAGGCCGCCTCATTCTGATCCTCGATGGAAATCCAGTTGCACTGATTGCTCCAGCTAGTTTTATGCAGCTGTTATTTTCTGCTGAAGATCCTCACCTTCCATTTTATTTTGCCTTTCCATGGCGTGTTCTACGCTTGCTTGGTGTTATCATTTCCATCTTCTTGCCAGGATTTTATATTTCCTTGATGTCCTATCATCAAGATCAAATCCCATTTTCACTCCTGTCGACCGTAGCGAATACTCGACTGGGTTTACCATTTCCAGGTGCCTTTGAAATGCTCCTGATCCTTTTTCTAATGTCTCTGCTTCGTGAGGCTGGGAGCCGAATGCCCTCCTCAGTTGGTGGAACTATAACGGTTGTATCAGGGATTATCATAGGAGATGCAGCTATACGTGGTGGACTATTCTCGCCAACGGTGACAGTTATTGCTGCCATGTCCTTTGTTGCTGGTGCAACACTTGCTAATCAGGATTTTGTATATAGTCAGACCCTGATGAGGATCTTTACGCTATTTTTTTCTTCTGTACTTGGGTTATTTGGTTTTTTTATTTCAGTTTTTTTTCTCATTCTTTACACCTCTAGTCATCGGCCATTTGGGCAACCCTTTTTGGCACCCTTCTCACCCTTTTCTATCCAAAAGATCCTGCGTAATTTCATGAGGCTTCCCGGGTTACGGAAAAAGGGTGGTTCTTTATGATTCGATCTGTTGCAGGATTATACATTCTGATGATCTCTCTCTCCCTGTTGTTGACTGGCTGTTGGGATATCCGCGAGGTTCAGGATATAAACTATATAAGTGCCATCGGTGTTGATTACAAAGATGGAGAATATATTATTTATGCTCAAATGCTTGATTTTTCTAGTGTTGCGAAGCAAGAGGGAGGGGGAGCTTCGCAGGAGATACCGGTGTGGGTAGGAAAGGGCCGTGGCAAAAATTTAGCAGATGCTCTGCTGGATATTTATAAGACGAATCAGCAGTATTTGTCCTGGGGTCAGGTTACAGCTCTTGTATTGACAGAGTCTGTACTGGAGCCTGAACGAATGGAACAGGTTTTTGATATTACAAACCGCTCAGAGGAAATCAGGTATACCAAGTGGGTTTATGGTACGCATGGAGATCTGAAGGATTTGTTTACAACAACACCATTTTTCAAGCTGTCACCTCTGCATTCCTTGCTACATGAGCCAATGGAGAGCTATAAGCAGCTTTCATTTATACGTCCAACGCAGTTTAATGATTTTATAATTCACTACAGGGAAAAAGCAGCTACTGCAGTACTTCCCACACTATCTATTACGAGTGCCAACTGGAGCGAGGATATGAGGCAGCATCCTATACTCGAGATCGACGGAGCTTTTCTCATTAAGAATAAAGAGAGCAAAGGCTGGAAGAAGCGGAAGGAGCTCTTAGGAATCCGTTGGCTCGCAGATAGGAATACTCAGGCACCCGTCATCGTTGGTCCTCACGATGATCCTGTGGGGAGTGTGATGCTGCAACAGCCTCGATTCACTGTAGAGCTTATACCAACTAAAGATGGAATGAAGTATGGAATTAAAATAAAAGCACATGGTATGGTGCAAAGTATATACAAGAAAGTAGAAGTAGCGGAATTACAAAAGTTAACAGAGGATTCTCTAAGAGACGAGCTGTTATCCACGTTCCGGTCAGCTGTAGCTATTGGAGCTGATCCTTATCAATTGTCACTGATTCTATTTCAAAGAAATAACAAAATTTGGAAACAATTTCAAGATAACGGAACTACATTGACGGAGAATTCTCTAGATAAGGAAAATATCGATGTGAATATAGATCTTCGTTTCTGGGGGCAGCGTAAAGATAATGTAAGGTAGTTAGAGCCGGCCAGTCATTGTGACGGGTTGGCTAAATTGTTATTGAAACTATAATTTGTCTATTATTAAAGTGTCAGTTCAATTCACTAGATGGTATGATAGGAGCGGGAGGGAATTTAAAATGACCAATGAGATAACAAATGAGAACGAAGAAACATTAAACGAGAACGAGGAAATAACCAATGATCCAGAAATGTCTGAGGAGGATATGAATAAGCTAGTGATGGCTGTTCATCATAACGGTCTCGTAGCTTTGAGAGTGCACTTTCAAGACGTTGAAGGACAAGTGTTGAATATGGAGGCCTACGGCCCGGTTTTTGTTTTTCACGTAAAGTCTGAGTTAGACCATGTCTATTCTTGTGGCTTTTTTCTGCGTGAATTGATTGCAAGATTTCAATCGGGTAAGGACCCTGCAGCATGGATGGCTTCATTCTTTGTTGATCTGATGAAGATTGAGGGAGGCAAAACGCTTCCAAAACCGCCTTCAAGTGAAGACGAAGCTAAAGCGATCATAGACAATGAGCTAGTTCCGCAATGTATTAAAGAAATCACCGAAGAATTTGCGCCAGAGGATGTACATGTGGGTCTAGCTTGGAACGAAAAACTAGGTCCGGTTTTTGAGGCTGGATTTCCAGCGATAAGCGATGGGAATAACGTATGTGCGTTTCCACTGCATTTATTGTTAACGCACTTGCAATTGAATCGGGATCCTTCCGAGCTGCTTGTTCAAGGTATGTATAACATCCGCAAGGAGCATGGATTGGAGTAAAACAGGCTCTGAGCCCTGGCCATCCATAAAACAAAGAAACGGCGAAAATGCCGTTTCTTTGTTTTATTATGTGAAAAAATGAGTAATAGTGAGATATTCTTTTGTAAAGAGCGGTTATAGGCATTCCATAGGAACTAAGGAGGTTTTCTAGTGAATATCAGAGCATTGTGTGAAGGGATAAAGCTTGATCCAGCGGCTAGACAGCAAGTTTATGAGTTTCAGTTGAAAGAGGATGAATATCTAGTTTATAAACAACATTTTTACTTTGATAGATTTTCTTTTTTTGAATCGGTGAAACTCTCGGAGGGTTATCGAAAGCTATTATTATATTTATTTGTGAGATTCGCAGTAGATGCTTATGAAGAGTATCGTATTCGTAACATTGAGGACGAGATCTATTATGATACATTCTCAGATATTCAGATCTGGTGCATGCAATGTATGCGTGATTACGGAGAATATGGTATTGAAGAATATAACTGGCTGCAAGAGCATGTTCAGCTTCGGTTATTTCGTTTGGGAAGAATGCAATTTCAACCTTTTGCGATGGACCGTGATTTAGTCGTTGATGGTTATACAATCTTTACGAATCAACTCGTGCTTAATGTGCACATTCCAGCAGGAGAGCCTTTATCAGTTCAAAGTGTGGAGGAATCCTTTCAGTTAGCCAGAGCTTTTTTTAGAGGAATAACTCCAGTGTTTATTTGTCATTCATGGCTGCTTGATCCGGAACTAAGGGAGGTATTGAACCCAGAATCGAACATTATTAAGTTTCAAAGCCGGTTCTACATTTATGAAGTCGACAAAAGTTCCAAGGAAGCAGAAGAAAGAATATTTAGTAAACTAAGTATGACCCCTCAAGAGTACGTAGAGAACACTCAACTGCAACGGAGTGCAAAAGCTTTTTTAATTGCAGGAGGTAAACTAGGAAGTGGCTATGGGATTAAAGTACATAAGTAAGGTTGAAATCTTGGCATATTACGGATAGAGAAGACGTACACTGCAAATGAAGTGATGCGTTAACCTGACGCTGGCTGTAATAGCTGGTTTTGGGGATAGTGTTTTGTTTTTTTTAAAAACGAAACCGGTTTCAAATGTGCGAGCGCGCCGTGCAATGAAATCAATAAGATCAAAGAGGTGATTCTATTGGGCTGACCCTGGGCAGATATCGTCTTAAGCATTCCAGTGTCCTATAATTTTTTTATTTATTAGGAGGAGACGATGATGTTGAGAAAAGGAAAAATGCTAAGTCTATTTCTGCTGTTTACACTCATGATTGCTCTAGTGCCTACTGGTAATTCAAGTGCAGCTTCTAACTGGAATCTGGTATGGAGCGATGAATTTGACGGGAATTCTCTGAATACGAATAATTGGTCGGCTGAAATCGGCACAGGGAGCGGTGGCTGGGGTAACAACGAACTTCAGTACTATACTAGTCGTCCGCAGAACCTGCAAGTTACGGGTGGGAATCTGGTGATTACAGCGCAAAAAGAATCCTACGGTGGAATGAATTACACCTCTGCACGGATTAAAACACAAGGACTCAAAAGTTTTACCTATGGGAAAATCGAAGCTAGAATCAAGGTGCCTTCGGGTCAAGGACTCTGGCCGGCATTTTGGATGCTTGGATCAAATATTGATACAGTAGGTTGGCCTAAATCCGGTGAAACAGACATTATGGAACGTGTGAACAATAATGCTTTTGTTAATGGGACGGTACACTGGGATGCCAATGGGCATGCCGAGTATGGGCAGGTATCCGGAAATCTGGATTTCTCTCAATACCATGTGTACAGCGTTGAATGGGATGCGAATTATATCAAGTGGTTTGTAGATGGCAACCAATTTAATGCTTTTTATATTGAGAATGGAACGGGCAATACAGAGGAGTTCCAAAAACCCTTCTTTATCCTGCTAAACCTTGCTGTTGGTGGGAATTGGCCTGGAAGTCCAAACGCTTCAACTGCTTTCCCGGCGCAAATGCTGGTTGATTATGTACGTGTGTATCAATCCGCGCCTACCTCAAGCATCGTTAGTGGCGGGATTTATACCTTAGCCGACAAGGCTAGTGGCAAGGTTCTGGACGTAGTGGATGTATCCACAGCAAGTGGGGCGAAGATGCAGCAATGGACCAATTACACAGCTAATAACCAGAAATTCAAGGTGGAAAGTACAGGAGACGGCTACTATAAGCTGACAGCAGTGCATAGTGGAAAAGTCTTGGATGTGCCAAACTCATCAACCACCAGCGGTGTACAGTTGCAGCAGTGGGATGACAATGGTAGCAACGCTCAGCGGTGGAGTATTGTAGATGTAGGGGGTGGCTATTACAAACTAATTTCTAAAGTGAGCGGATTAGCTATGGATGTAAACGGAGCCTCAACGGCAGATGGCGCAGCGGTTCAGCAGTGGACGGATAATGGAAGCGATGCTCAGAAATGGTTTTTTACTAAAGTGAACTAAAAGGATCTTTATACGATCATGTTTAAGACAAACGGCAGAGATGCCGTTTTTTATTTTTTTGTAGAATATAGATACACTTATCAGAAGGCATCATTTCATATTTTAATATTCCTCTATCTGATATACTGTGATTAATAGACTTGAATTCTAAAAAATGCTACTAAAATAGATTGAATTTATTGTATTACCTATAGCATTTATACATATTCGGAGGGGTTATCATTGATTGTTGGAACTAAACTCCATATCCCTCGTATTCGTAAAACATTGGTCTCTCGCCCAAGGCTGATGCGTAAACTTAATGAAGGAATGGACTACAAGTTGACGCTTATTTCTGCTCAAGCTGGTTATGGCAAAACCACAGCATTAAGTGAATGGATTAGACATTGTGATACGCAAGTAGCTTGGGTTTCATTAGATATGCAGGATAATGATTGGGCTCAGTTTTGGAGTTATGTAACAGCCTCTATCCAAGAGAGTTGCCCTAGGTTTGGATCAACGGTTCAACCCCTTCTGATGAATGGGCCTTCTATGACTTTGGAGCCAGCGATAGTAGCGCTATTGAATGAGTTAAATAACTTAACAAGTGAACTACTTATTATTCTTGATGATTATCATGTCATCGAAACCCCCACAATACATCAGTCTATGGCTTATCTACTTGAGCATTTACCTCCCCATATTCATCTATATATCGTTAGTCGAACCGATTTGACCATACCCACTACCAGGCTTTTGGCAAAAGGTGAGTTACATCGAATCATCATGCAGGATCTGCGTTTTCAATTGGATGAGGGATTTGAATTTTTTCGGGATACAACCGATTTGCGATTAACCAAAGATCAAATTACCGAGCTTTATGATCAGACCGAAGGCTGGATTAGCGGCTTACAGCTAGCGGCGATTAGTCTGAAACAAAGTGATAATATAAATGCGACGATTCATCAAATTAGAGGTCAACAGCAGCATATATCTGATTATTTGCTAGAAGAAGTATTTCATCATCTATCGGATTCTGTACGCACTTTTTTACTGGAAACCTCTATTTTAGATCGGATGAATCATTCCTTGTGTCAAGCTGTAACCGGTCAAATGAACTGCCAAGAGCAATTGGTAAGGTTAGTCCATTTGAATTTATTCGTTATCCCCTTGGATGATCAAAGGAATTGGTACAGGTATCATCATTTGCTTTCTGACTTTTTGCAACAAATATTGTTCAGAACAGATCCGAATAAGTGGATGCAAGTACATACTCGAGCGGCAAATTGGCTGGAGGAGCAAGGTTTTGATGAAGAAGCGGTGGAACATTATATAGAAGGAAAACGGTTCGCAGATGCTGTTCGTTTGATCGAGAAGAATCTTCATACGTTGGTGCAGTCGAAAAGCGTTGTTTTGATTCGATGGGTGTCTGCTTTGCCGGAGAACTCTTTTGCAGAGAAGCCGATGATTGAATTGTTTTATATCTCTGTATTGCTGGGAGTTGGAGAATGGAAGACGGCATTTAAGAGAGTAGAGCAGGCTGAAATTCGGTTTCTAGCGTTGCAGGGGAAAATGGATGATGCCCAGTGGAATCAGATTATGGGTAATATTTACTTTTTCTGTTCAGTTACCACCTATCTGCAAAAGGACCTTGAGCGAACGTCGGCATACTTTGAGCTCGTAGAGCAATTCGTGCCAGAAGGTAGTTTTTTTCAAACGATGGGGCGTAATCGATATCAAGGGAATGATGTGTTTGATGATCACTTGGCGCTTATTAATGATCTTCATGCAGCAGAAGCCTTCCTATTAAAATGGATTACAGTTTGGGAGAACAAACAGGAGTATCCTTTTGTTGGTTATTTGTATGCTTCTTATAGCAAATTGCTCTATGAATGGAATCGATTGGACGAAGCTGAACGGTATGCAAGTAAAGTCCTTGAACGTAAGGACATGCAGCCTTTCGCTCGAATTTTGATTCACAATTACACTAGCGCTTCAAGGATTCAGCAAGCCAAAGGAGATCCAAAGCGAGCATCACAGCTGCTTACACAGTTGAAATTGCAAATTGACTCTCCTGACTATGATTTGTTTATGTTAGGTGTTGAAGCGGAGCACGCATGTTTATCTCTACAGCAGGGTTCGCTTCAAATGGCTGTGGAATGGTTGGGGGAATGCGGTTTGGCACATACGGACGAAATTCCCATGAATCGAATCGCAGAGTACCTAGCTTTGGCAAAAGTGCTGGCTGCATGCGAACGTTCAGGTGAATCCTTACAAGTATTGGATCAACTGAATCTTTTGTTATCCAAGGAAGATCGTCTCCGAGATCAAATTAAGGTATGTATTGCGCAAAGTATGACGTATCAATCCATCGGTCAAACTGAGGCAGCTTATCTACTCTTGGAGACCGCTTTACATCTAGCAGAGCCAGAAGGCTATATCCGCAGCTTTTTGGATGAAGGACCTAAGATGCAGGAACTGCTATCTACTTATCTGAAGGTACAGATAGGCAGTCTAATTCCCGATCCAAAGCTTTCGTTGTCTTATGTGAAGCAGCTGATCCAGGCTTTTAATGTAACCATGGAAGGAAAGCCATCTCTCAAAGAAATATTAACGGAACAGGAAATGAAAGTTCTACATTTAATCGCAAGTGGGCTGTCGAATAAAGAAATCGCTGATAAGCTATTTGTTACAGGTGAAACAGTGAAATTTCATATTAAAAATATGTATAGAAAGCTTGGAGTAAACAATCGTGTGCAAGCGCTCCAATATTTCAATACATTCATATAATAGGTATGAAGCCCCCCTATAAGTAAGACTATCCTCCCCTTTTGGGGAGTTTTTTTTTGGAAAAGTTAGTCTTATAGTTAGGTAATTGCTGAGTATTCGACATACAAAGATATTTTGCAACAAGAAACTTAATTGAAAAGGAAGTGGGGCAATATCAATTAATGCATACAAAAGCACTTTGGAATTATTTTCACCTGTTAGTAAGTTACATTGGAGGAGAGTAAATATAGCTATGTTAATAACAAAAATATCTGGTTCTACACAAAGATGGTTGAGAGGGTTTACGATTCGTTTATTAGTAGGACTGATGATATTTTCATCGTTCTCCTTTATATTTACAGGCATTGTTTCAGCGCAAGATGGAAATACAGGACCTGATGGAAGCCCCGGCTGGACCTATTGTGCTGATGAGGGAGAGGATAGCACTTGCATAGTTCCAGGGAGGAAAGAAGTCCGTTATTGGGCTACTGGGGGGAATTATAAGTATTATTCGAAAATTATTACCGATAGCACGATATGTTCAAATGATGTAATGGGCGGTGACCCAGAAGGCGGAATTAGAAAACAATGCTATTATCGTGACCTTCAGCTTGATAGCGGCGAAATGACTAAAGTTGTTAGCGAGCAGAACAAGACGTTAACGGTTACATTTAATGTGTATGCTAGACAGGCAGGCACAATAGAGGATTTGCGAGAAAAGATTACAGTGAAGAAAACAAGCGGCGGCGCTTATGCACCTCTTGACGTAGAGGACACCGTTACAAACGTAACCTACACAGATACAAGTAGTACGCTAGAAATCCATTTTAAAGACACTTTATTAGGGGATTCAAATGCACTGAAAATCGATGCGGGAGCATTTGTGGATATCTCAGATAACGCATATAGTCAGCCCATTGAGATTACAAATATTCAATTTACCCCGCCTGTTCTAACAGCGGATACGGATAACAACTATACCGATAAAGATATAACGATTACGTTTCCTGACGATTCTCTGTGGCGTGAAGCGATTACGGCGGTGTCAGACGGAGGGACAGTATTAAGTAAAGAGACACAATACGCTGTTGATGCCGGTATGCTCACGATAAAAGCCGGTGTACTGATTACAAAAGGCATTCATGACATTAGAGTGACAGCGCTTGGTTATCCAGATGTGGTGGTAAGTCAACAGATGATTAAAAAGTATATAGGTAATGGGTCTGGTACAGAAAGTGATCCTTATCTAATCGAGACTTCCGATCAACTGAGTGAAGTTAGAAACCATATGGAAAGTGGTACTTATTTCAAACTTATAGCAGACATCGATCTAGGAAGTTATACAAGCTGGATGCCAATTGGAAATGATAGTGAAAGATTTAAAGGAAATATAGATGGCAACGGATATAAAATTACAAATCTTAGTGTTCAAAGTAATTATACTTATTATACGGGATTATTTGGTTATTTAGATAGTGGAAGTAATGTTACAAATATGAGATTGGAAAACGTCAACATTTCAGGTGGCGGTACTTTTATTGGTGCTATTGCTGGAGGTAGTGAAGGTACCATCAACAATAGCTACGTTACTGGAGTATCTATAAATGGCAGTGGATATATTGGAGGGATGGTAGGATATAGCACAAATGGATCCATTACTAATAGTTATGTGATTGGGTCATTAAATGGAGATTATTATGTAGGTGGCTTGGTGGGATATGCTTATTTAGGAGTGGTGAGTGATAGCTATGTGTCAGGATCGGTAACCGCGACTAGTCTTTATGCAATAAACGGTATTGGCGGCTTGATTGGAGTTTCTTACTTTGTAGACATTAGAAACAGCTACGCGACTGGAACTGTGAAGCCTGGACCTGGGACTGCAGACGTTGGTGGTTTGATAGGTAGTTATTATTACTATTTTGGATCATTAGCGAATAGCTTCTATGATAAAGATACAGCACAGCAAGAGGATACAGGAAAAGGTGAAGGAAGAACAACTGCAGAGATGCATACTAAGGCTAATTTTAGCGGTTGGAACTTCGATTCCACATGGTATATCACCCCTAATCAGTATCCTAGATTGTGGGCATTTACAGATTTATCTCCAGGGACTAAAGGCTGGACAACAAAGATTAATAATGTATCTAACGGGATGGAATATTCGCTTAACGATAGCGATTATATTCCAATAACAGACATTGATGCAGATAACATTGTTGTAGATACGGGAGATCAAATTAAAGTCCGAGTATCAGGAGATATAACAAGCACCAAAACATTGGCAGTAGGTGTAGCAGATATTAAGGCCGGACCCACTTTAGGTAGCTTAACGGTGGGAACCACCGCGGGAACTACGAAGCTAATCAATGTAAGTGGAGCTATGGAATATAGAGTCAATTCGGGCTTGTATGAGGAAATTTCCGATACAAGTGAGGATAATATTTCTGTCTATGCGGGCGATACGATTTTTGTTCGTCTTGCGGCAACTTCCTCAGAACCAGCATCCTTCGACCAAAAATTAAAAGTTGGTTTAGCGCATATCAAATCAGCAGCAGCACCAACTGGATTATTAGATACAGGAACGATTGGTGGTACGACAAAGCTAAGTGATGTTTCGGAAACGATGGAATATAAAATCAATGAGAATCCGTATAAAGGGATCTCCGGTACGAGTGTTGACAACCTCGTTGTTAATGAAAACGATACGATCTCAGTTCGTATAGCGGAAACAGCTAAACTACCTGCGTCTGAGGTACAAGAGCTGACCGTTGAATCAGATGTAATAAATCCAAAAAGTGCAGACGCGACCCTAAGCGGACTGACCTTTACCGATGTGACGCTCAGCCCTACATTTTCTAAGGATACATTGACGTATACTGCAGTTGTTGCTAATAGCGTAACGAATACGACAATCACAGCAACCAAAGGGAATAAAGATTCTGTGATCCTAGTGACAGATTTAGGTTCGAAGTCGCTGTCCGTTGGAATAAATACCTTTATTGTTCATGTTACAGCTGAGGATGGTGTCACGAAGAAGGAATATACCGTGACGGCAACTCGTGCGACAAGTTCAGACGCCTCTCTGAGTGCGCTGACATTAAGTGATGTGACACTCAGTCCTGTATTTGCTAGTGGCACTTTGTCGTACACTGCTAATGTAGCAAACAATGTGACTAGTACAACTATTGGAGCAAGCACGAATAGTGGGGCTGCTATGGTACCCGTAGCAGATCTAGGTTTGAAGCTGCTATCGGTAGGAGCGAATACATTGACTGTCCACGTCACCGCAGAGGATGGTATTACTAAGAAAGATTATACCGTTACGGTAATAAGAGCGAAGAGTTCAGATGCCACATTAAATGCCCTGACGTTAAGCGGAGTAACGCTAAGTCCTGTATTTGCGAGTGGTACACTGACTTACACAGCCAATGTAGCAAATGATGTGACAAGCACGAACGTTGCAGCAATCAAGAGTGACGGTACCGCAACGGTTTCAGCAGGTGATTTAGGCTCGAAGACGTTATCGGTAGGAGCGAATATATTCACCGTTCACGTTACCGCAGAAGATGGAACAAAGAAGGACTATACCGTGACGGTAACCCGAGCGGCAAGTTCAGATGCCTCATTAAGTGACCTGACATTGAGTGGAGTGACACTAAGTCCAACCTTTGATGAGGACACTTTAACT